>JAFHKH010000117.1 GCA_016937595.1 Pseudomonas cedrina subsp. fulgida
AAGCCCGCTCGCCACAACCAGAGCCACTGGCACTGGCACAGCCACAAACCTTGCAGGTTACTTGATACGTTGACCCGGCTTGGCGCCGCTGTCAGGGCTCAACAGGTAAATCTCTTCGCCGCCAGGCCCCGCCGCCATGACCATGCCTTCGGAAACACCGAATTTCATTTTCCGTGGCTTGAGGTTGGCGATCATCATGGTCAGGCGACCATCGAGCTTGGACGGGTCCGGATAAGCGCTCTTGATCCCGGAGAAGACGTTACGTTGCTCGTCACCGATGTCCAGTGTCAGGCGCAGCAGCTTGTCGGCACCTTCGACGGCTTCGGCCTTGATGATCAGCGCCACCCGCAGATCCACGGCGGCAAAGGCATCGAAGTCGATTTCCGGTGAGATCGGATCCTTGGCCAGCTCACCATTGCCCGCCGGCGCAGTCGAGCCAGTGTCGGTCTGGCTGGCGACCAGGTCTTCTTTCGAAGCGTCGGTCATGGCCTGCACGTTTACCGGGTCGATACGGGTCATCAGCGGCTTGAACGCGTTCAGTTGATGGTTGCCGAGCAAGGTGGCGTGATCGTTCCAGGTCAGCGGCGCGACATTGAGGAACGCCTCGGCATCGGCGGCCAGCAATGGCAGCACCGGCTTGAGGAAGATCACCAATTGACGGAACAGGTTGATGCCCGTGGCGCAAATCGCCTGCACTTCTTCCTGCTTGCCTTCCTGTTTGTTCAACGACCAAGGGGCCTTGTCGGCGATCCAGGCGTTGGCGCGGTCGGCCAGGCCCATGATCTCGCGCATGGCGCGCGCGAAATCACGGGCTTCATAGGCTTCGGCGATGCCGGGCGCAGCGGCCAGGAAGGCGTCAGTCAGTTCCGGCGCGGCGTTTTCGGCCACCAATACACCGGCGTTGCCCTTGTGGATAAAACCGGCGCAACGGCTGGCGATGTTGACGACTTTGCCGACCAGGTCCGAGTTGACCTTCTGTACGAAGTCTTCCAGGTTCAGGTCGAGGTCGTCGACGCCACGGCCCAGCTTGGAGGCGTAGTAATAGCGCAGGTATTCCGGCGACAGGTGGTCCAGGTAGGTACGCGCCTTGATAAAGGTGCCACGGGACTTGGACATTTTCTGGCCATTGACCGTCAGGTAGCCGTGCACGGCGATGGCGGTTGGCTTGCGGTAGCCCGAACCTTCGAGCATCGCCGGCCAGAACAGGGCGTGGAAGTTGACGATGTCCTTGCCGATGAAGTGATACAACTCGGCGCTGGAGTCCTTGCTCCAGAATGTGTCGAAGTCCAGCCCCGGCGTGCGGTCGCACAGGTTCTTGAAGCTGGCCATGTAGCCGATGGGCGCATCCAGCCACACATAGAAATACTTGCCTGGCTCGCCCGGAATCTCGAAGCCGAAGTATGGCGCATCACGGGAGATGTCCCACTGCTGCAGGCCACTGTCGAGCCATTCGGAGAGTTTGTTGGCCACGGCGTCCTGCAAGGTGCCGCTGCGCGTCCAGGTTTGCAGCATTTGCTGGAAATCCGGGAGCTTGAAGAAGAAGTGCTGCGAGTCCTTGAGCACCGGAGTGGCGCCGGAGATCGCCGACTTCGGGTCCTTCAAGTCGGTCGGTGCGTAGGTCGCGCCGCATTTTTCGCAGTTGTCGCCGTACTGGTCTTCGGTGCCGCATTTCGGGCAGGTGCCCTTGATGAAGCGGTCGGCCAGGAACATCTTCTTTTCCGGGTCGAAATACTGGGTCACCGAACGCTGGTCGATGTGCCCGGCTTCCTTCAACCGCAGGTAGATCTGGCTCGACAACTCGCGGTTTTCGTCGGAGTGGGTGGAATGGAAATTGTCGAACTCCACCAGGAACTCGGCAAAGTCGGCGCTGTGTTCAGCCTGCACATTGGCGATCAGTTGTTCCGGGGTGATGCCTTCCTTTTCGGCGCGCAACATGATGGCCGAACCGTGGGCGTCGTCTGCGCAGACATAAATGCATTGATTGCCGCGATGCTTCTGGAAGCGCACCCACATATCGGTCTGGATGTACTCAAGCATATGGCCAAGATGGATGGAACCATTGGCATAGGGCAGGGCGCTGGTGACGAGGATCTTGCGTGGCTCGGACATGGGGCTCGGCTACTTGATGAAACGGAGGTCGGCCACTATAAAGCGCCAGCGGATATATTTCACCCCGTGGCGCTGTTTCCGAATCTTCCGAAGCTGCGAAAGCATGCCGTAACGCCGCTGGAACGGTTAGGATAGCCGCCTGTTTCAGTCAGTCTTTTTTCGGGAGTAGCCCATGAGCGCCGTCACTCGCGCAGCGGTGGAAGCCGTTCTTCGCCAATACACCGACCCCTATTTGAACCAAGACCCGGTCAGTGCCGGCTGTGTGCGCGCCATCGACGTCCAGGGCGACCAGGTCTCGGTGCAGCTTGAACTGGGCTACGCCGCCGGTCTGTTCAAGAGCGGCTGGGCGCAGATGCTGCAAATGGCCATTGAAGGCCTCGACGGCGTGAGCTCGGCCAAGGTCGACATCCAGTGCCTGATCGCCGCGCACAAGGCCCAGGCGCAGATCCCTGGCCTGGCCAACGTCAAGAACGTGGTGGCCGTGGCGTCCGGCAAGGGCGGCGTCGGCAAGTCCACCACGGCGGCCAACCTGGCCCTGGCCCTGGCCCGTGAAGGCGCGCGCGTGGGCATTCTCGACGCCGATATCTACGGCCCGAGCCAGGGCGTGATGTTCGGCATCGCCGAGGGCACACGGCCGAAAATCAAAGACCAGAAGTGGTTCGTGCCAATCGAGTCCCTGGGCGTGGAAGTGATGTCCATGGCCTTCCTCACCGATGAAAACACCCCGATGGTCTGGCGCGGGCCGATGGTTTCCGGCGCGTTGCTGCAACTGGTCACCCAGACCGCCTGGGGCGACCTGGACTACCTGGTGATCGACATGCCGCCGGGCACCGGTGATATCCAGCTGACCCTGGCGCAGAAAGTCCCGGTGGCCGGCTCGGTGATCGTGACCACGCCACAGGACCTGGCGCTGCTCGACGCCAGGAAAGGCGTGGAGATGTTCCGCAAGGTCAATATCCCGGTGCTGGGCGTGGTCGAGAACATGGCGGTGCACATCTGCTCCAATTGCGGCCATGCCGAGCATCTGTTCGGTGAGGGCGGAGGCGAGAAGCTGGCGACCCAGTACGGTGTGGAGGTGTTGGCGTCGTTACCGTTGTCGATGACGATTCGTGAGCAGGCCGACAGTGGCAAGCCCACCGTGGCGGCAGAGCCCGATGGTCAGATCGCCATGGTGTACCAGGAACTGGCTCGCCACGTGGGCGCGCGGATCGTACTTCAGGAAGCCGCAGCACCGGCAATGCCGACCATTACTGTCAGCGACGACTGAGGGCGGTGAAGGGAAAAAGCCTCGACCCGGTCGGGGCTTTTTCATGCCTGGCGCACGGCCAAGGGGCAGGTATTACCCGATTGCGCAGTTAGTCGTGTAAGCATTCGCTTACTTTATCGTAAGCAATCGGTTTTTTTACCCGCCAGGGACGTCTCGATTTGTTGGGAATATTTTCTATCTTTTTGAAATATAACAATTAATTAATGCATTTTTAACGGCATCGTTTGTCAGGCGCCAAGTTGGATCCCGTTGAAGTTCCCATGGAACTCTTTAACATCAGCCCTGTGTCCACGGATTGGCACGGCCATCACGGAACGATGGTTCAAGGAATATCGCGGGATGCGATTCATCAGGATGATGAAAAGGAACAAAGGGACTAGGGAAAAAATGTGGGCGGGTCAAACCGCCCCTTTTTTTTGCCTGCAGAAAAGTGAATGGACACAGGAATGAAAAAAAGCCCGCAAGGGGCTTTTTCTGAGGGCTGCGGTGCTGTCAGCGTTCCAGCTGTGCGATCTTTCCTGGTTTACCGTCCCATTCTTCCGCATCCGGCAACGCGTCTTTCTTTTCAGTGATATTCGGCCAGATATCCGCCAACTCGGTGTTCAACTGAATGAACTGTTCCATGCCAGCCGGAACTTCATCCTCGGAAAAAATAGCGTTGGCCGGGCATTCCGGTTCACACAGGGCGCAGTCAATGCACTCGTCCGGGTGGATGACCAGGAAGTTCGGGCCTTCGTAGAAGCAGTCCACCGGACACACTTCTACGCAGTCGGTGTACTTGCACTTGATGCAGTTGTCGGTGACGACGAAGGTCATTTCTAATTTTCTCCTCAGGCGGCGGCGGCGAAACCCTTTGTGGCAGGGCTCGCGAGGTTCGGGAGCGATAGTCTGCAGGCCAGGCTAAAAGCCCACAGCATCCCAAACCGCGCGAGAGTCTACCAGCTTGCAAGCGTCAGCGTTATATCCGAGTCTTCAGTGCATATAACATTTCGAGCGCTTTGCGCGGTGTCAAGTCGTCGAGGTCAAGCTTTGCCAACTCATCCAGCACCGGATGGGGCAGGCTGGCAAACAGATCGCTCTGATGTGGCGCGGCGGGTTTGTTGCTGGCTTTTTTGGGGCTGGCGACTACGGTTTCGTGGGGCAAGGCGGTGGTTTCCAGGCGGCTCAGGTGCTCGCGGGCGCGCAGGATCACGTCATTCGGCACGCCGGCCAGTTGCGCCACGGCCAGCCCGTAACTCTGGCTCGCAGGCCCCGGCAGCACATGGTGCAGGAACACGATGCGCTCGTTGTGCTCGGTGGCATTGAGGTGCACGTTGGCCACCAGCGGCTCGCTTTCCGGCAAGACGGTCAGCTCGAAGTAGTGAGTGGCGAACAGCGTATAGGCCCGCAGGTGCGCCAGACGCTCGGCCGCCGCCCAGGCCAGAGAGAGGCCGTCGAACGTGCTGGTGCCGCGACCCACTTCGTCCATCAGCACCAGGCTGCGCTCGGTGGCATTGTGCAGGATGTTGGCGGTTTCGCTCATTTCCACCATAAAGGTCGAACGGCCACCGGCCAGGTCATCGCTGGAACCGATCCGGGTAAAAATACGGTCCACCAACGACAGCTCGCAACTGGCCGCGGGCACAAAGCTGCCGATATGCGCCAGCAGCACAATCAAAGCGGTCTGGCGCATGTAGGTGGATTTACCACCCATGTTGGGCCCAGTGATCACCAGCATGCGGGTCTCGTCGTCCAGCGCCAGATCGTTGGCGACGAACGGCGTGGTCAGCACCTGCTCTACCACAGGGTGGCGACCCTGCACGATGCGCATGCACGGCTCGCTGACAAAACGCGGGCAGTTCAGGTCCAGGTTCAGCGCGCGTTCGGCCAGGTTGCTCAGTACGTCCAGCTCGGCCAGGGCCGCGGCGGTGTCCTGCAGCGGCGCCAGTTGGCTGATCAGGTCTTCGAGCAAGGCCTCGTAGAGCATCTTTTCCCGCGCCAGGGCGCGGCTCTTGGCCGACAGCGCCTTGTCTTCGAACGCCTTGAGCTCCGGCGTGATAAACCGCTCGGCGCCTTTGAGGGTCTGGCGACGTTGATAGTCGACAGGAGCCGACTCGGCTTGCTTGCTCGGCAACTCGATAAAGTAACCGTGCACGCGGTTGTAGCCGACCTTCAGGTTAGCCAGGCCAGTGCGGGCTTTTTCGCGGGCTTCCAGATCAATCAGGAACTGCCCGGCGTTTTCGCTCAGCGATTGCAGCTCATCCAGCTCGCTGTCATAGCCGGTCTTTAATACACCACCGTCGCGGATGATCGCCGGCGGGTTGTCGATGATGGCTTTTTCCAGCAACGCCGCCAGTTCCGGGTACGTGCCGGCCGTGACCGCGAGCTGTTGCAGGTGCGGCGTGTCCAGCTCGGTCATCGCCACTTGCAGTTGCGGCAATGCACCGAGGGCGTCACGCAGACGCGCCAAGTCACGCGGGCGCGCGTTACGCAGGCCGATCCGCGCCAGGATGCGCTCGATATCGCCGATTTCCTTCAGCTGTGGCTGCAGCTTTTCAAAGCGATAGCCGTCCAGCAGGCAGGTAATGGAGGTCTGGCGCGCTTGCAGTACCGTCAAGTCACGCAGCGGTCGGTTCAACCAACGCGTCAAAAGGCGGCTGCCCATGGCGGTCTGGCAGCGGTCGACCACTGACTGCAGGGTATTGTCGCGCCCGCCGGCCAGGTTGGTGTCCAGTTCCAGGTTGCGACGGCTGGCGCCATCGAGCACCACCGTATCGTCCAGGCGCTCATGGCGCAGGCTGCGCAAATGGGGCAGGGCGGTGCGCTGGGTCTCTTTCGCATAGGCAAGCAGGCAACCGGCGGCGCCGATGGCCAGGGTCAGGGTTTCGCAACCGAAGCCCTTCAGGTCCTGCACCGAAAACTGCTGGCACAGACTTTTCAATGCCGAATCACGCTCGAAATCCCACGGCGCACGACGCTTGGTCCCACGACGCTTTTCGGCCGGCAAATCCTTGGGCCAATCATCCGGGATCAACAACTCCACCGGATTGATGCGCTCCAGCTCCGCCAGCAGATTCTCCCAGCCCTTGATCTCCAGCACGCTGAAATTGCCGCTGGTGATGTCCAGCACCGAAAGCCCGAACAAACGCTCGTCGCCCAATACCGCAGCGATCAGGTTGTCGCGACGCTCATCCAGCAGCGCCTCATCACTCACCGTGCCCGGCGTAATAATGCGCACCACCTGACGTTCCACCGGCCCCTTGCTGGTCGCCGGATCGCCGATCTGCTCACAAATCACCACCGACTCGCCCAGCTTCACCAGCTTGACCAGGTAGCCTTCCAGCGAGTGGTAAGGAATCCCACACATCGGAATCGACTGCCCCGCCGACTGCCCACGCGCGGTCAGGGTGATGTCCAGCAGCTTGGCGGCCTTCTTCGCGTCTTCGTAGAAGATCTCGTAGAAGTCGCCCATGCGATAGAACATCAACTGATCAGGGTGCTGGTTCTTGAGGCGCCAGTACTGCTGCATCATTGGCGTGTGGGAGGACAGATCGGAGGTGTTTTTACTCATTGGGTAGTAGGCAAATTCGTTGAAAGTGATGGGGCAAAGGGGCGCTTGGCCCAGCATTTTTTGCGATGGCGGCAAGGTTAACATGCGAGGTCGGGGGTTCGCAGGTTGCAAACGGCCAGGTAAAACACAAAAACGGTGCTGTCCTGATACCCATCACTCAAGGAGGAACCCCGTTCTGTGGCGAGGGAGCAAGCTCCCTCGCACAGAACGGGGAAATATTTAGTAAAATGAATGAAGTGAAATTGGTACTGGGTTATGGATTTTAAATCTACAAGAAAAATTATATAGTGTTGGGAAATCAACTAAAATGGAGAAAAATTAATGAGCCCAAAGGATCTGAGTCGACTTTCAGTTGATGGTGTACTCTGTATCAGCCTCAAAAATCGACAAGATCGCAGAGATTTAATTACCAAAGAGTTCGCAAGTTCCGGATTGGCAATCGAGTTTTTGTTGGTAGGCGCAGACAAGGAAAACCCTGAGCGCGGTTGCTTTGACTCGCATTTGAAGTGCGCCGCTATTGCACTCGATAGGCGTTATAGAAACGTACTGATTCTAGAAGATGATGCAACTTTTATTGGCTTTTCCGTCAATCGGCTAACTCAGATTAATGAGTTTTTAAACAAGAAAAATCCTGAGCTTTTCTATTTGGGTGCAACGTTAGGCAAGCTTTGGCTTACCTGGAGTAATGGTGTTGCAAGGTATCGTACAAAAGGCGCTTTCGCCTATATTCTTTCTGCTGAAGGATGTAGGAGGTTGTTGCAATTTGCACCTTATTCTGGGCTGCCAGTAGATAAAATTTTTTCGAAGAATTTTAAAGCGTATGGTGCGTTTCCCTTGGTTTGTCAGCATCAGCCAGAGTGCACTGGGAAAAGCAACTTGATGGATTACCGACGATCTAATGACGTCTCGCCGCCGAACGATAATGGACAAGACAAGGAGTTTTGGAGGCGCAACTGGAATCGTCAGTATTTTCAAGCCGTAAAAAATATAGGCAAGACGTTGATTTTCAGGGATTTATAGTTTTCTAACTAATAAAAGGAAGACGGTCCGGGATTGTGGGCGCTTGGCGCGCCTGCCTCGTGCCGGGTTATCAGGCCCGATCGCTGAATTGGCAGCGACCGGTGGAGGTTAGCGTGACGGTGGGGTGGGTGCGACCGGGGGAATGGGCAGCTCGATAGGTTGTGCTGGACGGGCTGGCCTATTGCAAATCATGATTCCCGCAATAATAAGTGCGCCGCCTATAAACGTGGGAGCGCTGAGGCGCTCACCCAACAACAGTGCACCCAGTAACACCGCCGTCAGTGGGTTGAGTGCGATGAACACTCCAGCGCGGGTTGCGCCGATCTGTTCGATGCCCTTGTAATACCAGATGTATGCCAGCGCCGAACCGATGGCGCCCAGGTACAACAGACTGGAGAACTCGGTAAATGTCAATGCTTGAAGCGATGCCTGGTTAAACTGCCCCGTGACGATAGCGGTCGCCGTCAACATTACGGTCCCCGCAAAGATGGAATAAGTGACCGTGTGCAGGGCGCCGATTTCCTTGACCACCGACTTACCGAATACGCTGAAGGTTACCCAACTGAGTACGCAGCCAAAGATCAAAAGGTCTCCGCGCCAGTCGCTTTTCTGCGCGATTAGCGTGCCGGCCGACTTATTGAGAATTACCACGGCGGCACCTATCAGGCAAAACACAATCCCTACGGTTTTCAGGGCAGACATTTTCTCTCTGAAAAAGACATAAGAGAAAAGCGCCATTACGGCGGGATTCAGCGCTACGATCAATGAGGCGCGGGAGGCTGCCGTATAATGGAGCCCATAAAAAAAACAAAGGTTATAAGTATAAATTCCACACAATCCCAATCCTGCGATCTTGAGCAATTGCGACTGGTTAAGCCTGACAAAACCTTTTCTTGAAAACACCAGGAACAGTCCGAGGGTGATTCCGGCAAGTATGAACCTGACACTGGCAGCTAACAGCGCCGGTGTGTCCGCAGACAAATATCGACCCGCGACAAAAGTGCCGCCCCAGATCATGGCGACCAGGGAAAGCTTAAGATAGGTAAGGCTGTCTGGGGTAAGGACTAAGCGTGTCGGGTGAGTGGTCATGCAGATGTCCCTTCTTCAAGTCGGTATTATTTCTTGAATGAAAGTTGGCGAAGAAGGCGGGTATAGGTCGTTACGCCTGTTTCGTCTATGCTTACGCAAAATCTTGATCATAAGGAAATGAGTGATTACTCATGCTTGAACAATGACGCTCACTCAATTGGAAATTTTTGTGGCTGTCGCTGAGCGGCGTGGTTTCACACTGGCAGCCGCTCAATTGAAGATATCCCAATCGGCGGTTTCTCATGCCATCAAGGCGCTGGAACAGGAGTGGGGCGTTGAGTTGGTGCTTCGGCATCAGGGGCAGATCGAGCTGACAGACATCGGCGCGCGACTTCTCCAGCGGGTGCAGCCAATGCTCGGTCTGGCAGATGCCATTCGCCAGGAGGCCAGCGATGCGCGCAGTATGAAGCTAGGTACCTTGCGCATCGGGTCGTTTGGCCCGACCTCGTCCCAGCGGCTACTACCGCGGATTCTTGCGCACTACCGTCAGCTTTATCCCGGTATTGAAATCCATGTGAGCGAGGGGCCTGATCGTCAAGTGATTGAATGGCTTTTGGACAGAGAGGTGGACGTAGGATTCGTCACCTTGCCGGAATCCCAGTTTGATACCTGGCCTTTGATCGAGGACCAAATGGTGGCTTTATTGCCGCTCGCACATCCTCTTGCTACCCACGAAAGCGTGACCCTGGAAGATTTGTGCTGTGATCCTTTCGTACTCACTGAGGCGGGTTCCTCTGAGCTGGTCTCTCGACTTTTCGCCGCCGCCAAGTTGAAGCCGCGTATTCGTTACAGGACCTCCCAGTTGATGAGTACCCTGGCGGCGGTGACACGTGGGGATGGAGTAACGATAGTGGCTGAGTCTTCACTACCTGAAGACGGTGGTGAACGCTATGTGGTCAAGGCGCTCAATCCGACAGTCAAGCGTCAGGTGGGGATCGCGGTGCTGGATCGGACCCAGTCTACTGCTGCTGCTCAAGCGTTTTACAAATTGGCGGAGAAGCTTTTTGCGCAGTCGTGAGATTTAAGGACGTAGTATGTATCGAGGAGTTTTCTCGGTTACTGCAATCAGTTGGAGGGCTTTATACGTTTTGCCTCTAGGCATACGAACAACGGGTAGAATAGATTGGACATTTTTTTACTAATTGAGTAGTAGGCTTCCTCGCCACAGGTTAGCGGTTGTGCGGTCTATCTCTCTACTGAGCGATATTTGGCACGGCCCCCTTTTTTTCGCTCTTTATTGATTCTTAACAGGCGAATCCAACACGTTCACCCCATCATCAATCACTGCCTTGACCACCTCCTTCAGGTAATACGACGCCCAAGCATAACGGTACGTCTCCTTGATCGCGGCGGCGTCTTCTGCGAGCAGCTTGGCGATGTGAAGGAGGTCAGAGGCGTGATGCAAGGCCCCCTACAGAGAGGGCTGTATTTCGTTGTGGAAATCAAGCTGCTCAGGATTGGCGTCGATACTTGATAGAGATCTGGCCAGAATGCCGACCGTTCCTGCTCGACGGTAAATCTGCTTGTCATGCGTCCATATTTCTTTGGCGCCAGAGGCCACAGAAATGGCAAGAATTTGCCGATCATATTTCAGTTTTGCCATCGTGGAGTCAGGATCAAGCTGTTTCATTTCCTGATTGCTCACCAACATTGCGCACTCGATTGCAGCTAGCTGATCAAACGGCGAAACCTCAATACATTTCACACCATTGATGATGTCGAGATGCTTCTGATAGCTGTCACGGCGAATACCAATAAGGTACTCGGCCAGCACAGGCGCAGGTAAGACCACCACGCCCTTGATTGCCTCGATCCGCTCAACAAGAGCCATGGCTCGCATAAACGCATTATCAATGACTTGATCTGTCTCTGGATCTCGAAGCTCTCGGGCGCCTTCGTTCTGCATGATTTGGACCAGGACGTTTGTATCAATGACAATCTTCAAACCTAACCCCTGGTTTCCAAAATGCCGGAATGAGCGCTGGAAATGTCATTCCAGTCAACTCCTCCTGCGGCCTTAAGCCGGGATACAGCTTCTTTGAAGCCGATATCTTCCAGTTTGGTGAAGGTGCTGATTTTCAGCTTCACCAGCTTCCATGTCCCGTCATCGGAGCGCACCCATTCACCATCACCATGCAGGCGGACAGGCTTGAAAAGATAATGAGCAAGTCGCTCTGCAACGGCTACGTCCGCTTCACACAGAAGACTCTCGTTGTCCGCCCCTTCAAGCCTTACCGGAACCATCTCATCTTTTCCGCCAACGCTATAAAGTCGCCCCTGAATGCTGGACGGCTTAATAATCCTGAGCTGAGGCTCCTCCTGTTTAATGCGGGGGAACTGGAAAATCTGAGCTCCTTCAGATCTTATTGAAGCGCCAGTACCGTCGATGGCCATATAGTCCGAAAGGGTTTTATAAGCTGCAACAGCTGACTTTTTGCCCAATCCACCTGAGACCTCACGTACCTGATTCATTACCAGGGGATAAGCTTTTTCCTCGACAAAGGATTTGAGCTGGGCTGAACCAGTATCCACGCGGTCAAAATGCACGGATTCCTCGCTGCCATAAAGCACAGCTAAGGCGCGCAGGTATTCCGCAAGCCGTTTCATGGAAAGTTGGCCAGGAGTAAGATCGTCGAGGTAAAGCGTTAACTCTTTCATGCCTTGATTATAGTCATGCGTCCATTTCATTCACTATAGGCATTCGTCGTCGTTCAGCCACTCGATTACTGTTTCACCTTGCGACACCGTTCGTCAGAATGCGATTTCGCCTTGTGTGGACAGAAGGAATATGGCATCACAATAAATGCATAAAATATGCAAATCAGCATTTGCCAACCCCCAAATCTCCCGTCACTATCCACGTTATGCAAAAACGCAACGTTTCTATCGTCTTAAGAGAACTGCTGGACCGCGACCGGATCTCCCCCACGGAGCTTCACCGGCGTACCGGCGTGCCTCAATCCACCTTGTCCCGGATCCTCAGCGGCAAGATCGTTGATCCCTCGGACAAACACATCTCGCGCATCGCCGAGTACTTTCGCGTGAGCACCGACCAACTGCGCGGGCGCGCGGCGGTAGGCGCTTTGCGGGATGACGCGCGCGACCCGATGCATTCGGAACTCAAGGACATAAGCCTGTGGGACGACGACACGCCCGTGAGCGACGACGAGGTGTCGATCCCCTTTCTGCGCGAGGTTGAGTTGGCTGCTGGATCAGGGAGATTCGTCATCGAGGAAAGCGAGAAGGCCAGCCTGCGGTTCGGCAAGCGCAGCCTGCGGCATAACGGTGTGCAGTTCGACCAGGCCAAATGCGTGACCGTGCGTGGCAACAGCATGTTGCCGGTGCTGCGCGATGGTGCGACGGTCGGGGTGAACGCGGGCAAGAGCGCTATTGGCGATATTGTCGATGGCGACCTGTATGCCATCAATCACAATGGCCAGTTGCGCGTAAAACAGCTCTACCGCCTGCCTTCCGGGATTCGCCTGCGCAGCTTCAACCGCGATGAACACCCGGATGAGGACTACAGCTTCCAGGATATCCAGGACGAGCAGATCAGCATCCTCGGGCATGTTTTCTGGTGGGGCATGTACGCTCGCTGACCTTCTTCTGTAAGACCAAGCCTGCCAACGAGCAGGCTTTTTTTCGTCTGTAAAACCCCTCAAGCCCTTTGCCCGTAAGAACTTAATGCATAGGCGCATTTATTTGGTGAAAATAAATGCATTTATGCATTGACTGTATATGCATAAATGCATATTCTTCATCTCAAGCCAGCCAACAAGGGGGTGGAGGCGGCAAGGATGCTGCCAGGAAAGACAAGGAAGGCACGCAACATCGGCAAGGACGCCATCCGAGCGATGGCAGGGATGCCAGGCAACACCGGCAAGGATGCCGACGCTCTTTAGTCATACCGCTTTGCAAACAACAGGCAGCGATGAACCGGCCTTAACGGTTCAGAGGGTTGGCAACTGACCCGGGTGCGCAGCGTAAAGCACCAGAAGCAGTTATCCGGCAGACAGGGATCGTGGTCGGAAAAACATCGAGGAAAGGTTCGTACCGCGCCAGTAGCGCCGAAAGACCGAGGACAGCATTACTGAAAAGCCTGGGCAACCGGGCTTTTTGGAATGCCTACCTATTAATGGATTAACCCAAGAGCCGGCCCTTTGCCGGTAGTGCTCAGCCAGGAGGCGTGACATGACAAACGAGCAGCAAGCGTTAGCGGAAATGCCTGTCTGGCTGGTGATCATACTGGCCTTGATCGGCGGGGTATCCGGCGAAATGTGGCGCGCCGACAAGGAGGGCGCGCGCGGTTGGTCGCTGGTCCGGCGCCTGGCGCTGCGGTCTGGCGCGTGCATGGTCTGCGGAGTCTCGGCCTTGATGCTGTGCTACGCCGCCGGCATGTCGATCTGGACCGCCGGGGCCATTGGTTGCCTGACCGCCATGGCCGGCGCGACGTGGCCATCGGCCTTTATGAACGCTGGGCGGCCAAGCGCGTCGGGGTCAACGAGGCCCCGTCCTCCCGCCCGGATCAGCAGTAACCGCTGCAAGGATGCAAGCAAATGACACTTCTCGAAAAACCTTCGCAACTGCCGATGGCGATTGCGGTTGCACTGAAGAGCGCGTTCCCGCAACTGCGGGTAGGCAATCACCAGGACTTTTCCGGCACGGCGGATAACACCGGCATTTTGATCAGCGTTGAGCGTAACGGTCCGAGCGTCCGCTCCCTTGCCGGGCGCAAGGCGCATGCGTTGTCGGTCTCGCTCAGGGCCATGGTCGTCAGGGCGTCGGCACCGTTTGACGCCTGCGACCTGGCCAGCCAATTGATGGACTTGGCCCTGGATAACCGCTGGGGTCTGCCACCTGACCAATGCGACGTGCCCACCGCGATTGTTGCGGCACCCTCCGGCCTCATCGGCGCGGAAACGGACTACGACACCTGGACCGTTTCCTTCACCCAAAACCTCTACCTCGGCCCGTCACTGCTCGACGATCCCACCGGCAAACCGCTGTTTGCTCGCACCTGGAAAGTCACGAACATCGACGATCCGGACCAATACCGCCCGTTGCAGGAATAGTCCATGCATTGCTACGGGATAGCCTCGGCCTGGTCTCGATACTGCCAGATCGCAACAGTAGCTTCCAAGCCAGCCAAGGCCCCCACTGCTCCCACGAGCGGGAGGGAGCTTGGCAAATAAACGGACTTGCAGATGTTGAAAGAATTCAGATGCGGTAACTGCAAAAGACTTCTCGCCCGTACGGGTGGGTTTACAGAGCTCCAGATCAAGTGCTCCCGGTGCGGGACGTTGAATCATGCGAAGGCCACGAGCTTCGAGCAATCGCCCATGAGCGCCATACGCCCAATATAGAGGCGTTAACTTAAATCAGCTCAGTAACGGAGTTTAAAATGGAAAACGCAAATTCAGCGTCTCAAACCTTGCAAGATCTTTGGACTCAATTGGAACCGGTGGATAACACAGGCATGCTTAGGCGCGTGGTTTTTGCGGACGGCAAGTTTTATGCGGCTGGTGGCAACGGTCTTCCCACAACCACTCAGCTTGTCAGCGGAGGCGCGACTGGTACAGCGTGGACCAAGCTTAAGGACGTCGTCACCTCTGATAGCGGAAAGGTCCTCAACGACCTGTATTGGAACGGTCTTGGGACACAGCTTCAAGCCCTTTCTCAATCCGGCAATGTGGCCTACGGCAGCACAGCACGCCCTGAAAGGGCTTGGACAGACATTACGGCAACTGTTCGCGCGTCCGGAGACTTGCAAGGCATTGTGTATTATCAGCCAATTAACGGCAGCAACACGACCTGGATACTGGTTGGGTCTAACGGTAAAGTCTTTTCCCGTTATGGCGATTGGTCAGGCCAGGTGGAGCGCACTACGACCTTCACTTCTGGCGAGACTGTGTACTGCGTCAACGTCATTGGCGTTTTTGTGTTGGTTGCGGGATCGAGTGGGAAGCTGCTTAGCGCTGTGAAGATGGCGACGAATGATTCGCAATCATTCTCGACCGTAACCAGCACCTTCGGCACTAGCACCATCCTTTCCATGAAGCTTTGCAACGGGAAAATGTTTATCGTTGGTGCGGATGGCAAGATGGCATATTCACCCGATGGGCTTAACTGGACTGCTGTTGCAGATACCAGTTTCGGTGGAACCATCATCCGCGACATTGCTTACGGTAATGGCAAGTATGTAGCTGTCGGCGACGGCGGCAAGACAGCCGTTTCCGAGGATGGGATCGGCTGGGTTCAGCAAGCCAACACTTTCGCAGGAACCGATATCCGGAGCGTCGCCTACGGCAACGGCAATTTTGTAGCTGTTGGTGCAGGCGGCAAGATTGCTTACTGGACTCCATGATCTTCTATCTCCTTGCGTAACAGAGCCCAGCCGTCGCGCTGGGCTCTTTCATTTCTGATTCAGGCTCGCCACAGCCAGGGTAGCCCTTCGGGGGATGCCTGGACGCGGATAAGCCGGTAGTGCCTCGATGCAAGAAAACACCGGCAGCCCGCGCATCCTGACCTCACTGTGCTTACAGGGGGGGCGAGACAGTACAGGCGAGATCGTGCATTGGGGCGTCGACACTGGAATTGTCTTTGGCTGGCCGCGCGGGAAGACGCGCACACCTATTCAGGGCCTCAGCATTCGCTGGGGCTTTTCTCGTTATGAGGCAAGGAAAATGTCCGGCGCTATCCAGTCCAGCAACTACGTGCCGGGCGTTTCCGGCTGGAAGCTCGATACCCTCACCGGTGAGTTCGAGATTAACTCTTGCATCCTTGGCAGCGCGGCCAATGCGCCAGAGCGTCAGATGGTGTCGGTCGAAGTGGCCAGCTGGAGCAAGGCTTGGTGGTACCGGCACTGTGTTGCTTGGTGGTCTGTGGTGTTGTTCCACGGCCATGCAGATGCATACACCCACCAGAAGGTGTGCCAATGACGACCATTGCCTACAAAGATGGCGTGATCACCAAGAGTCAAACCCATGCTCATGACGCTCCCCCAACTGCTTCAGGTGATGCCTGGCGCCCGCGCTCGTGCGGGCCTGTTTCTAACCGCCCTGAATGCAGCGTTCGTTCGCTACGAAATCGACCGCCCGCTACGCATCGCCGCCTTCCTCGCCCAGGTCGGCCACGAATCCGCCGAGCTGCGCCATGTGCGCGAACTGGGCAGTGATGCGTATCTGAGCAAGTACGACACCGGGCCGTTGGCCGCGCGCCTGGGCAACACCCCTGAAGCCGACGGCGACGGCCAGGCATACCGGGGCAGGGGGCTGATCCAGATTACCGGTTGCCACAATTATCTGGCCTGCAGCCGGGCACTATTCGGCGATGAGCGTCTGTTACACGAGCCCATGTTGCTTGAACTGCCCCAATGGGCCGCCGCGTCGGCCGGCTGGTTCTGGCAGAGCAATGGCCTGAACGAGCTGGCGACAAGGGACAATTCACTACCATCACGCGGCGTATCAACGGCGGGCTCAATGGCTTGGAGGAGCGCCTGCGGCTGTGGGCGCGGGCGAAGGCTGTGTTATGCGTTTCCTAAGTGTGTGCCGGCTGATCGGCGTATGCCTGCTGGTGGCGGCTGTTTGGCAGGTGCAGGCCTGGCGGTACGCGGCGCAGATTGAACGTCTGTCGGTAATCCAGGCCCAGGCCGCTCTGCATCAGCGACAAGTCGAGCAAGACCAACGGCTGGCCCTTGAGCAACAGCTCACTGCCAGCGACACACAACATGCCCAGGAATTGAGCGATGCACAACGTCATCAAGCGGCTTTGCGCGACCGCCTGGCCACTGCTGATGTGCGGCTGTCAGTCCTTCTCGACGCCTCCAGTGGCTGCGCAGTGCCAGCCGCCACCGGCGCCGGCAGCGTGGTTCATGCAGCCCCGCGAGCCCGACTTGACCCGGCGCATGCT
>JAFHKH010000118.1 GCA_016937595.1 Pseudomonas cedrina subsp. fulgida
AGCCGTTTTGGCAACTGGCTTGGCGGCTGGTTTCGCGGCAGCGGTTTTAGCAACTGGCTTGGCGGCTGGTTTCGCGGCAGCGGTTTTGGCAGCTGGCTTCGCAGCCAGTTTCGCGGCAGGGGATTTAGCGACTGCTTTGGCAACAGGTTTTGCGGCTGCTTTAGCAGGTGCCTTCGCTGCAACAACTTTGGCAGGCGTACGAGCGCCCAGCGCCTTAGCGACGGCTTCCTTCACACGGCCAACGCCCTGGGCCAATTTCAGGCTTTCCTGGGCATCTTTCTTGAGTTGGGAAATGTAGGTGCGGGTTTCAGCCTGGCGATCCTTGAGGGCGTCCAGCAGGTCCTCGAGTTCTTTGACAGCGTCTTTGGCTTTGGCTTGAGCCTTGGCCTTGCCGGCAGTGGCGGCGTCTTGCAATTTGGTACGGGATTTGTGCAGCTTTTCTTGCGCTTTACCGCGTTGTTTTTCCAGCTTGGCGAGCAGTTTTTCTGCATCGGCCAAGGCTTGGGAACAAGCGCTTTCCAGATGTTCGAGCAAACTGCCCGAAAGTTGTTGGAGTAAGTGCAACGGGGTATTAACAGGCTTCTGTTTGGCCGACATGGGTTACCTCCTGGCTGACGTGGGTGCGGCTCATACTAGCCCTCTGCTCTTACCGCCGCTAGGGCATGTTGACAGTATCGTTTGGCTTGCGTTGCAACCTGCAAAAAATCTTATGGATATAACGAAAATACGCGGCACTTTTTAGCCTTTTACACTGGCATAATCCGTCCCACTTTCGGCGGGAGCACACCCATGTCGCGTTACGCTTTTCTTGTACTTGGCTTGGCGATTTCGGTGGCCAATGCAAGTGATCAATCACCTGTAAAAAACGTTGATCAGAACCAGCACGACCTCGCCTACAGCCTGGGTGCCAGCCTCGGTGAGCGCCTGCGCCAGGAAGTGCCCGACTTGCAGATCCAGGCCTTGATCGACGGACTCAAGCAAGCCTATCAAGGCAAACCGCTGGCATTGGACAACGCACGTATCGAGCAGATTCTTGCCCAGCACGAAGCACGAAACGAAGCCGACACGCAGGTCCCCCAAAGCGAAAAAGCCCTTGCCGCCGAACAACTGTTCCTGAGCAAAGAAAAAGCCGCAAAGGGCGTACGCGAATTGGCCGATGGAATCCTGCTCACCGAACTCACCCCCGGCACTGGTGAAAAACCGAAGGCCAGCGACCAGGTTCAAGTGAAATATGTGGGCCGGTTGCCCGATGGGACGGTATTCGACCAGAGCACGCAGCCCCAATGGTTTCGTCTGGACAGTGTGATCAGCGGCTGGAGCAGTGCGCTGCAACAGATGCCGATCGGTGCGAAATGGCGCCTGGTGATTCCATCGGCCCAGGCGTATGGCACCAACGGTGCCGGCGAGTTGATCCCGCCCTACACACCACTGGTATTCGAGATCGAATTGCTCGGCATCAGGCACTGACCATAAAAAACGGCGCGTCCATGCGCACCGTTTTTTTTACGCCGTCGAGGATCAAGCCTGAGTGGCGGACTCTTCTTTATGAGCGTTGTGCAGCACTTCGATCAAGCAGTCTTCGAGCTCGAAACGCTCGTGCAGCAATGCGCCCAATTCCTTGAATTTTTCTGCAACACATTTCCCGGCATCGCAGAGGTCGGTGAACGCCAGCAGCTTCTCGGTGATGACATCGATACGCGGGTAGATCGTCTCGGCCAATTCCAAGCCACGCTGATCGTCAAAGGCTTGTGCCTCTTTGGTCAGTTGGTCGTAGACGCCGAAATGACCGGCGGACACGTAGTCAACCAATACACTGCAGAAATCCTGTAGCAGCTCACGATTCTCAGACAGCGCCTCTGGCTTGGCGCCGAGCGCATCATAGGCCCGAACCAGTTCGTGACGCGCCTTCAGCCAGTTATCGATCAGCTTGTGCACCCCACCCCAGCGTTCCTGTGCATTCTTACAACTTTCCAACATGATGATCTCTCTTCCCTATAGGGGCGCTGCCGCCTGGTGCCCGCGCAACACTTCAAGGTAAAGCCGCAGCCGGACAGGGCCGCATCTGACAATGGTTTCTAACATGTGCGGGCCAGATTATGCCCGCATGCCTAGGGCTTCAAGGTACGCAGGACAGAAAGTTCATACAAGTGTTTAATCCCGCCCTGCAAACTGCGCACGGGGTTCACTGCCTCGCCGGGCGCGAAGGCTGGCGCAGCAACAGCGGTAAAAACTGCATCACGCCCACTACCAGCATCCCGACGAAGAACAACAGGCTCCACTCGGGAAGGCTCAGGTCAAACAGCGTCCAGTTGGTTTCCACGCAATCGACGGTGCCTTTGAAGGCCAATTGCAGGGCCTGCCAGAACGACAGGTTTTCAATCATGTGGTGCAGGCTCTGCCAGCAATTGGCGGCCTGGTCCGGCGCGGCATTTTGCAGCAGCACCTGGCGCACGGCTGTCAGGGCGCCAAGCAATGCGAAGCCGATGCTCGCCAGTCCGTATATATGGAGGACGGCACGCTTGGGGTCATGGAGGACGGCGACCAGATTGATCAAGGTGAAAGCGGCCAGGAATCCGCGCTGCATCTGACAGAGGAAACACGGCCGCAACGAGACGCCGAACTCGAGATAAAAGGACGCGCCCAATGTCAGCGCACCCGCCAGGAACGCAAAGAAAAACAAGGAGCGTGAAGGGGCCAAGGACATGCTTTATCCGCATCGCGAAAGATAGGTTGCTACGGTAGAGGAAAGGCCTGACCCCTTTCAATACGTGCCAGAGCAGACAATTCCGCGAGAAGGTACGGACTTTCCGCCAGAAGATGCAGGACCTTGGAAAATTGAGCGCCGGACTTTGCCTACAAACGCTCAACTCCCGGTTTTGTCGACCTCATGCCGGGTCGGCTGGCAGATAGATCTGAGCCGACCCTCGCCAACTGCCTACATCAGGCTCGGGCCGGAACAGGCAACGGCGACGCCAGCAGGCGGTTATCCAGCAATCCCAGCCCTTCCTGGAACAACTGGTTACTGCGTTCAGTGTCCCCCAACTGCGCCAGTAAGCGCGCCAGCTCGGCACAGGCCTCGGGATTGCGTTGCACCTGAAGGCTGCTTTCCAGGTAATCGCGCGCCTTGCCCCACAGGCTGTTCTGCAGGCACAGGCGGCCCAGCGTCAGCAGCAGGCTGGCATCACCGGGATGGTCCTTGAGCCAGCCTTCGGCAAACTTCAATTGCCGGGCCGGGTCACTGCCACGCAACAGGCCGTACAGCCGGATCAGATGGCTGTCGTAGGCGCGCTTGATGGCGCCACGCAGCGCTTCCTCGGCCTTCGCATCGGCGCCCAATTGGCGCAGTTGCTCGGCGTAGGCCAGAACCAGTTGTGGCTCCTGGCGCTGGGCGGAAGTCAATTGCTGCCAGGCCCGTTCAAGGGATTGCAAACCGGCTTCACCCTCCTCTTCGCGCCGGGCCGCCAGGCTCAGGTTCTCACCCCAGGCGCGGCGCTCCAGCTCGGCCAGTTCACTGGCGGCAACACTTTATCCTTGCGCAGTTCGGGCAACAGACGGATCACCGACGACCAATCGCCCCGCTGCTGATGCAGGCGCTGCAACTGACGCAAAAGCTGGGCGTTATGGGGATGACGTTCGTGCATCGCCTGCAGCGTGGTCAACGCACCGTCCGTATCGCCGCGGTCCAGTTGCAGTTGCGCATGGCTCAAGGCAACCGCGAGCTCCGCCTGGGGCTGACGTTCAAGGGCCCGCTCCAGCAAGCCATCGGACTCTTCGTAACGCCCCTGTTCATTTGCCGCACGGGCCGCGCCAAGGTAGTACAGCAATGGCTGGCGCTCGGCTTCGGCGGCACGGTGCAGGTGGCGTTCAGCGCTGGCCCAGCGGCCCTCGGCGAGGTCCATCTGACCTTGCTCGATGGCGATCTGCACGCGGCGACTGCGGTTGCGCCGCGACCACGGGTTGACCACGCCACCCGAGGTGGTGACCAGGCTCAACAGCACACGGATCAGGTAGATCGCCAAACCGATGGCAACCACCGCCACCAAGGTCGCCCACAGGCTCGACTCGTAATGCAGCACATGAGGGTAGGTAATCAGTACGTAGCCGGTGTGTTTCGAAATGCCCACCGCCAGCGCCAGCGCGATGGCAATCGCCAACACCAGGATCACATAGAACCGTTTCATCCGCCCTACTCCTGCTTCGCCGACGTGGCCGCAGGCGTCGCAGCCGCCTTGGCTTCGTCGGCAGACAAATGACGACGCTCAAGGTAGGCCTGCACGGCAGCCAGGCTTCCGGCGAGGTCCGGCGTTACCACCGACACCGCCTTGGGCTCAAGCTCGGCAATACGCGCCAGCATCGCCTTGCTTTGCGGGTTGTCCTGGTTGAAGTTGTCCTGCAACACGCTGCGCGCCTCGCCGAGCGAGCGGCTATACACCGCCGACTCGCCATTGAGCGCCGCCCATTGCGCTTGCTCCAGGGCCAGGCTCAAGGCCAGGCGTACCTGGTTCAGCCCCTGGCCGGCCAGCAGTGGGCGAATGTTGTCGTCCGGGTTGAAGTCGATGCGGAAGTAACGGGAGATCTGCTCCCACCACTGGCTCCAACGGTTGTCCGTGTCCGTGGTCGAGCGCCCCTGGGAAGAGGGCTCGGTGAGTTGATACTCCGGGGCAATGGCTGCCAGTTGCACAACCTGATCACGCAAGGCCGCCAATTGCAGGTACAGACCGGTGCGGTCAGGCTGCTCGGTACTGCGCAGCGCGACAAGGCTTTTGGCCAATTGCTCGCGGGCAGCGTAGGCGCCCGGATCGCTCTGTTCGCGAAGAATTTCGTCGGCACCCTGGACCAGCGCCTGGGCGCTGTTGATATCCTGCAGGGCCGACAGGCGCAGGCTCGCCAGGCGAATCAGGTGTTCGGCCTCGGCCAGACGCCAGTCCTTGCGGCTGGAACCCAGCACGGTTTCCAGGCGCTGGCTCAGGCGCTGCTGATCACCCTGCAATTGGGCCACCAGGCGACGACGCTCCTCCAGCTCATCCGCAGCCGGCAACTGCGCCAGCCGTGCAGCCAGTTGTTGCTGGCTTTGCTTGAGGGACTGGGATTGGTCATCCAGGGTCTGCACCTGGCCCAACTGTTGCTGGCTGCTGGCTTGTAGGGCGCGGACCTGCCAGATCCCCCAACCGCCGGCGCAACGCCGGCAGCGCCCAGCAGCAGGGCGACGATTGCCAGGCCATTGCCACGGCGCGGCGCGGTGGCCGGTGCAACCTGCGCATCAAGTGCGGGTTGAGCTTCATCTTTAGGCAAGGCTGTTTCGCTCACGTATCCGTCCTTTGCGTATCAGAGAGTGGGAACGGTATAGCTCCGTATCGCCACTAACAAAGCCGCGGCACTCGCGCCGCGACAATCCACAACTTTTTCTGCGCCGGCGGCCCGCGCCATCTCCTGGACTCGCGGGCTCGGCACGAACAACGGCAGCTGTGCCACGTGTGGCCAATCGGCTCCGGCCACGGCTCGCAAGTGTAAAAAACCCTGCCCACTGCTGACCACCACGCCGTTCAAGCGTTCCAACTGGATGCGTCGCATCAGTATCCCGGCGTCGTAGGCCGGCAGAAGCCGACGATACAGCTCCAGATAGTCGACACTAGCACCTCTGTCGCGCAAACGCTCCGCCAGCAGCTCGCGACCGCCCTCTCCGCGCAGGATCAACACCCGGGGATCGGCGCATGCGATAGCCTCGCGCAGTGCAGGCAATTGAAGCAAGGCCTCGCTGTCGTCGCCAGCAGGGGGATACTTAACGTCCAGGCCGTGCTCGGCCAGTATTTGCGCAGTGGCTGCGCCCACGCTGAACCATTGCAGTGACGGCCATGCTCGATCCAGCTGTTGCACGGCCAGGCGCGCGGCGGGCTTGCTGACGACGATGACCGCACAGTAGCGGCCCAGGTCGTGAAAGACTGCCTGCTGTTGAGCGGTAACGGGCAATGGCTCGATATCCAGCAACGGCAAGCTGCTGCTGAAGATGCCGGCGTCGGACAACGAGGCCGCCAGGGCCGCCGATTCCTCGGCAGGCCGTGTCAACAGCACACGCCATTCGGTCACTGTGGGCCGGCCTCGCCGTAGACCTTTTGCAGAATGGCGCCGGCGCCCTTCTCCAGCAGCGCTTCAGCCACCTGGACACCCAGCGCCGTGGCATCACGTTGCGGGCCACGCATTTCGGCGGTCAGCAGCGTGCCGCCATCCGGGTCGCCCACCAGGCCACGCAACCACAGGTTTTCACCTTCGAGCACGGCGTAGCAGGCGATCGGCACCTGACAGCCACCATTGAGGTGCTTGTTCAGGGCGCGCTCGGCCGTGACGCGCACTTCGGTGTCGTGGTGATCCAGAGGTTTGAGCAGGGCATGGATTTCGCTGTCGGCGGTACGGCACTCGATCCCAACAGCGCCCTGCCCACCCGCAGGCAGGCTGTCTTCGACGCTGATGGCCGAGGTGATACGGTCTTCAAAACCCAGGCGGATCAGGCCGGCCGCCGCCAGGATGATCGCGTCATATTCACCGGCGTCCAGCTTTGCCAGGCGGGTGTTGACGTTGCCGCGCAGGAAGCGGATCTGCAGGTCCGGGCGGCGGGTCAGCAATTGCGCCTGACGGCGCAGGCTGGACGTGCCGACGATACTGCCCAAAGGCAACTCATCCAGGGACGCGTACGTATTGGAAACGAACGCATCACGCGGGTCTTCGCGTTCGCAGATGCAAAACAGGCCCAGGCCTTCGGGGAAGTCCATGGGCACGTCTTTCATCGAATGCACGGCGATGTCGGCGTCGTTCTCCAGCAGCGCGGTTTCCAGTTCCTTGACGAACAAACCCTTGCCGCCGATCTTCGACAGTGGCGAGTCGAGCAGCTTATCGCCGCGACTGACCATGGGCACCAGGGACACCTTGAGGCCAGGGTGAGCCAGCTCCAGGCGTGCTTTGACGTATTCGGCCTGCCACAAGGCCAGGGCGCTTTTACGGGTGGCGATGCGGATTTCGCGAGAAGACATGGAACAATCCGTACTGAATAGATACGGCAGATAATAACAGCTCAGGCAAATGCGCTTTGATTTGAATCAGCAAGTGCGAGGCCTCCCTGGCCGCGTCGCACCGGGATAAGGAATACAGGCCTCGCCACAGCCCTTGGACTAAAGCTGCTGCATCATCTTGCGCACACCGGCGACATGCCGCCGGCTGACGATCAACGCATCGCCATTAAGACCTTTCAGGAATAACTGGAAGTGCCCCAAGGGCGTGCGCTGCAGGCGTTCGATCCGCTCGCGGGCGACCAACGCATTGCGATGGATACGCACAAAGCGCTCGCCGAATTCATCCTCAAGCGCCTTGAGCGGTTCATCGAGCAGCACTTCACCGCCTTGGTGGCGCAGGGTCACATACTTGTGATCCGCAATAAAATAGACCACCTCGCCCAGAGGGATCAGTTCAATGCCTTTGCGTGTGCGCGCGCTGATATGGCTGCGCGGCCCGTTACCACTTTGGGCGGCGGGCTGAGTCAGGGCGGCGAGCTGGACGCGGGTCGGGCGCTCGGCTTTTTTCAAGGCCTTGAGCAAGGCTTCGCCAGCCACCGGCTTGGTGAGGAAGCTGACACCACTGGCCTCCAGCGTCTGCGCGGGAAACTCGTCGCTCGCGGCACAAAACACCACGGCCGGTGGCGACTCTCGCTCGCTCAGCCGGGCAGCAACCTGGAGGCCATCAAGGCCAGGCATACGGATATCGAGCAACACCACATCCGGCTTGAGGCTGTCGATCAGCGTCAACGCCTCTTCGCCCGTGGTGGCACTCGGCTCCAGTACGGTGTAGCCCTCGATTTCACTGACTGAACGACTCAGTCGCTCGCGGGCTTGGGGTTCGTCATCAACGATCAGGACATTCATATAGCGCTGGATTCCTGCGTGAGTCTCGCACAAGGATAGCGTAGACAGGTGCGGTGACTTGCGTCACGGCAATCCACGCTAAGACTAGTGCGAGCGGCAAAAAGTGCCCTGGGAGTGGCACCCATATTTACCCGGACCTGTTCAATAGCGCCCAAGACCTGTTGCCTGCGGGCATCGTCGTAGGGTTTGTTGATACACAATCCGAATCCCCCCCTCTTTAATGGATAGTCTGGGCTCTGACCGCATTACCCGACTTTGGTGCATTCACACACGGTCAGTCCAACTGTAGACGCTCGCTGAGACGGCATTGCTCAATCGATAAATATGGTTTCAAAAGCACCTGCGCCCAGTCTCGTCCCGGACGCGTTCGACGGCAAGGCACTTAGCCATCCTTTACGCAAAATAAAATGCCGACAACCCACAGCACCGCCTCAACAGGCAACCCTGTTATTATCGCCGGCACACTTTCCTGTCTCTTATTAAGCAGATCACGAGCGAATCCATGAGCACCGACAAGACCAACCAGTCCTGGGGCGGCCGCTTCAGTGAACCCGTCGACGCCTTCGTCGCCCGCTTCACCGCCTCCGTCACCTTCGACCAGCGCCTGTACCGCCACGACATCATGGGCTCCATCGCCCACGCGACGATGCTGGCCAAGGTCGGCGTGCTGACCGACGCCGAGCGTGACAGCATCATCGACGGCCTGACCACGATCCGTGGCGAGATCGAAGCCGGCACGTTCGACTGGCGCGTCGACCTGGAAGACGTGCACATGAACATCGAAGCCCGCCTTACCGACCGCATCGGTGTGACCGGCAAGAAACTGCACACCGGCCGTAGCCGTAACGACCAGGTGGCCACCGATATTCGCCTGTGGCTGCGTGACGAAATCGACCTGATCCTGTCCGAAATCACTCGCCTGCAAAAAGGCCTGCTGGAACAGGCCGAGCGTGAAGCGGACACCATCATGCCTGGCTTCACGCACCTGCAGACCGCGCAGCCCGTGACATTCGGCCACCATCTGCTGGCCTGGTTCGAAATGCTCAGCCGCGACTACGAGCGCCTGGTGGACTGCCGCAAGCGCGCCAACCGCATGCCGCTGGGCAGCGCCGCGCTGGCCGGCACCACCTACCCGATCGACCGCGAATACACCGCGCAACTGCTGGGCTTTGACGCCGTCGGCGGCAACTCCCTGGACGGTGTGTCGGACCGTGACTTCGCCATCGAATTCTGCGCCGCCGCCAGTATCGCGATGATGCACCTGTCGCGCTTCTCGGAGGAGCTGGTGCTGTGGACCAGCGCGCAGTTCCAGTTCATCGACCTGCCGGACCGTTTCTGCACCGGCAGCTCGATCATGCCGCAAAAGAAAAACCCCGACGTGCCGGAACTGGTACGTGGCAAGAGCGGCCGTGTATTCGGCGCGCTGATGGGCCTGCTGACCCTGATGAAAGGCCAACCGCTGGCCTACAACAAGGACAACCAGGAAGACAAGGAGCCGCTGTTCGACGCCGCCGACACCCTGCGCGACTCGCTGCGTGCGTTTGCCGACATGATCCCGGCGATCAAACCCAAACACGCGATCATGCGTGAAGCGGCGCTGCGTGGGTTCTCCACCGCGACGGACCTGGCGGACTATCTGGTGCGCCGCGGCCTGCCGTTCCGCGACTGCCACGAAATCGTCGGCCATGCTGTGAAGTACGGCGTAGACACCGGCAAGGACCTGGCGGAAATGAGCCTGGAAGAACTGCGCCGGTTCAGCGACCAGATCGAGCAGGATGTGTTTGCCGTGTTGACGCTCGAAGGTTCGGTGAATGCCCGTAATCACATCGGCGGTACCGCGCCGGCGCAGGTGCAGGCCGCTGTTGCGCGTGGCCGGGAGCTGCTCGCCAGCCGCTAAAAGCTTCGCGAGCAAGCCCGCTCCCACATTGGAATGCATTTCAACATGTGGGAGCGGGCTT
>JAFHKH010000119.1 GCA_016937595.1 Pseudomonas cedrina subsp. fulgida
CCCGCGAATGCGGTGGGTCGGTCATGCAGGGGTGACTGATACAGCGCTATCGCAAGCAAGCCCGTTCCTACAGTCGGATCGCGGCTGTCAGGTCTTACTCGGCGTACTCGACCAAAAAGCCCACGCGCGTATTGACCGTACCTTCGGTGGCGGCACCGGTGGCATACATCTGCGCGGCCATCGGAATGATTGCCTGGTTGTCGGCAATCACCACGCCTTCGGATTTCTCGGTGTAGACGTTGAGCGGGCTGCCGTCACGGTTAGTGACTTCGACCTGTACGTTTTTGGCAGTGGTGGTGTCGGACGGATCGTCATGACCATCAATGTTCAAACGGCCGGTTGCCACGTCGATGGCCGGGCTGGTGGGGTCGAATGCCACCATGGCGGTGCGTCCGTTGGTGCAGCTGCCCTGGCCAGGCGCCGACGCGAATGCTGAAACCGGTGAGGTTGGCGCGTTGACCGGCAGCCGCCAGGCGCGAGCCGGAGACACCGCCCAGGTTCACGTCCTTGACCGCGGCGCCGGTGCCAGGCGCCGCGCCTTCGATGGTGCAGGTCACATCCGTGACCAGGCCACTGAAGTTGATAACGCCATCGTTGGCATGGGCCGATTGAGAAGCTGCTGCGGCCAGGGCAAGTGCGGCGGCAACGGTGGAGAGAGCATTGGCTTTCATAAGTATTTCCAGACCTGAGTTATATATTCCCCATCACATCGAGTCGCTCTCGAATGCCGGGAAACATAATGTGTTACGAAACTGGAAAGTTGCCCATAGAGAAAGCCCGAGTTTTATCTCGAAAATATTCGAAATTCAAAAAAATCAATACAAGGATTTCCAAAATTCAATATGTAGGAATTTTCTGAGGGTGATGCCTGAAATAGTAATTTTAATTGTAGTCATTCATTGAAACCTGTGACTGGTTGAGCTATACGGTGTTTTTAAAAAATTCCAAGTTTTTGTATTGCGCAGCTTAACTTTGCGGGTTTTTTTGATGCCTGGTTCAGTGCTCAAGGCCGTCACGGTGATGTTGCTGGATAACCATGCGATGGTCCGGCAAGGGATTGAGTTGGCCTTGGGTAATGAGGCGGATCTGCATGTGGTCGGCTCCTTTGGCACGGGCAGGGAGCTACTCGATGCGCTTGCCCTACGGCTGGTGGACGTGGTCGTGATGGACTTCGCCCTGGGGCCCGACGACATCGACGGCCTCAATCTGATTCGCACGCTGGCCCGGCGTTTCAGCCGCTGCAAGCCGGTGGTCGTGTCGTCGCATTACACGCCAGCCACGGTTTCATTGGGCGTTGAAGGCGGGCAGTTGGGGGGTCGTGGGCAAAATCCAGAACCTGGCCGAATTGATAACCGCCATCCGCACCGTCGCCGAGGGCCGGATCTACCTGCAAGCTTGTATGGTGCTGGCGCTGCAGGTGGGGCGTTCATTGGTAGGTGCGAAGCCTGGCGTGGAGGGTTCAACACCGTTTCCCCTGGCTGACGGCCTTACCCCCAAGGAACAGGAAGTGTTGCGCTGTTTTATGGATGGAATGACAGTCAACGCCATTGCTGCAAAGTTTTCGCGCAGTGCAAGTACGATCAGTACGCAAAAACAATCGGCTTATCGAAAGTTGGGCATCAAGAGCGACAGTGAGCTGTTTAAAGTGCGACGGCAATTCGGCGAGTTGTAACTAGGAAGTTTCTGTAAGAATTATGCCAGTTGTTTGTAGCTTAATTGGCGTCTTCCAAGTAACGCAGCGCCAATCGCTCGGTGGCCTGCCGTGTCGGCAATAACAAATGTGGCGCCACCAGCATCATGATTTGATACACCACCACCCGGACCTCGCCTTCACGGTCCAGCACCCGCTGATAGTCCAGGGAAAACAGCAGGGTCAGGGTGATCTGTTCCACCAGTTGCCCGAGTGCCTGGGTGTCGCTGACCAATTGCTCGGCCGTCTTGAGCCGGGCGAGCAATGACGCGAGGGTGCGCTTGAGCGATGTGAGCAGGTTGCGAATGCCCTTGGCCAGCTTCGGCAGGCGTCCGGCGAGGTTCGACAGGTCCTGGAACAAGAAACGGTAATGAGCCATGCGCTCGACGATCAGGTGCAGGAACAGCCAATAATCCTCGGGCTTTAGTTGCGCATCGGCCGGTGGGTCGAGCAGCGGTGCCAGTTCAGCTTGGAAGCGTTCGAACAAACCGAGTATCAACGGCTCCTTGCCATGAAAATGGTAGTAGAGGTTGCCGGGGCTGATCCCCATTTCATTGGCCACCTCCATGGTCGAGACATTGGGTTCGCCCTTGTGGTTGAACAACTGCAGGGCACATTCAAGGATACGGTCGCGGGTTTTCATCCAGGCTTCTTAAGGGGAGGGTTGAACTCAACGCACGCGCACGTAAGTGCCCGGCGCGCTTCCATCGGTGGGTAAACCTGGTTGCCCAGGGCGGTGAGGGTCTGGCGTTGCACACCCGAGCGCTGCTGGATCCACGTCAGCCACTGCGGCCACCAGCTGCCTTCGACGTGGTTGGCATCGTAGTACCACGCGCGCGGATCGCTGCTCAGCTTGGGGTTCTCGACATAGTTGGCCTTGGGGTTGCCCGGCGGGTTGAGGATGCTCTGGACATGCCCGCTGTTGGACAGCACGAAGCGCCGCTCGCCGCCCAGCAACTGGGCGGAGCGGTACACCGCGTCCCACGGCGTGATGTGGTCGTTGATGCCGGCCACGCTGAAGCTGTCCACGGTCACCTTCTGCAGGTCGATCGGCGTGCCACACACCTGCAGGCCACCGGGATGACTGAGCGGGTTGTGCTTGAAGAAATCCAGCAAGTCGCCGTGCAGCGCGGCGGGCAGGCGCGTGTTGTCGTTGTTCCAGTAGAGGATGTCGAAGGCCGGCGGCTCCTTGCCCAGCAGATAGTTGTTGATCCAGTAGTTCCAGATCAGGTCATTGGGGCGCATCCAGGCAAACACCTTGGCCATGTCGCGGCCGTCGAGCACGCCGTGCTGGTAGGAACGGCGCTTGGCGGCCTCCAGGGTCTGCTCGTCAGCGAACAGGGTGGCGGGGCTGTCGATCTGGCTGTCCAGCAGGCTCACCAGATAGCTCGCGCTGGAGATGCGCCGCAACTGGCGCTTGGCCTGCAGGTGGCCTTGCAGCGCGGCGATGGTCAAGCCACCGGCGCAGGCGCCCATCAGGTTGACCTCGCGGGCTTTGGTGATAGCCCTGCATGCGTTGAGCGCCTCTTCCAAGGCGGCCACATAGGTGGAGAGGCCCCATTCGCGATGGCGCACATCCGGGTTGCGCCAACTGACCATAAACGTCTGCAGGCCGTTTTTTAACGCGTACTGCACAAAGCTGTTGCCTGGGCTCAGGTCGAAAATATAGTACTTGTTGATTTGCGGCGGCACGATCAGCAGCGGCTTGGCGTACTGTTTTTCGCTCATGGGCTTGTACTGGATCAGCTCCAGCAGCTCATTGCGAAAGACCACCGAACCGGGGGTGGTGGCGACCGTCTTGCCCACCTCAAATGCGTGCTTGCTCACCTGGCGCGGCAGGCCATTGTTGTGCAGCAGGTCTTCGAACAGGTGGCTTGCACCGCGCACCACGCTGTGACCACCGGAGTTGAGCAGTTCCTTGATGGCCAGCGGGTTGAGCAGGGTATTGGAAGGCGAGACTGCGTCGTTGAGCAACGAGAGGACAAAGTTCGCGCGGGAGCGGTCATCCGCGCTCAGCGTGCTGTCATCGACCCAATGGCGGGTCTGTTTCTGCCAGGCCAGATACGCTTGCAGGCTGCGTCGGTAAAACGGGTTGAGCTTCCAGGTCGGGTCGTTAAAGCGGCTGTCATGAGGGTTGGGTTCGTGCACCGTTTCCCCGAGCATGACGCGCCCCAGTTGACCGCCCAGGGCGAGGGCATGGCGCGCGGTATGCAGCGGGTTGCGCAAGCCATGGGCGGCAACGCTGCGCAGGGTCGACAATAAATCCCGTCCCCGCAGCCCGGTGATCGCGTTTTGCGCATTGATGAACGCAGCGGGGGTGGGTGCCGGGTCCGTCACGGGTCTTTCTCGCATGAGCCAACACTCCTTCGTCAAGCCATCAAACAGGCACGCCAATTCAGAACCATAGTCGGTTCTCGGCAAGTTGCGCGGCGGTGTATTCCTTACACCGCGGGTCGCGGATGAATCACGGCCCGCATGCGCTCCTCCTCGAGGAATTTCATGATGATCGGCGCCACGGCCTCGGCCCGAGTGATCAAAAACAGGTGGCCGTCATCGATGATGTGCAACTGGGCATTGGGGATGCGCCAGGCCAGCATGCGCATGTTGATCAGCGGGATCAGCGGGTCGTCGTCGCCTGCCAGTACCAGGGTGGGCTGGCGGATCTTGTGCAGCCAGTGGATGCTGGTCCAGCCCAGCCCGGCGAACAACTGCCAGTAGTAGCCCAGCTTGCCGGCCGAGCGCACTTTGCTGGCGTGTTCGGCGGCCAGTTTTGCATCGCGGCGGAACGAGCCGCCGTAGATCATCGGCGCGATGCGCACCACGTGGGACGGCTGGATATAACGGCGTGGGCTGGCCATCAGCCATAACACTTTGGGTTTACCCGGCACCATCACCGCGCCCGCGGCCGTGGCCGCCAGGATCAATTTTTTGCAGCGCTCCGGGTAGTCGTAGGCAAATTGCTGCGCCAGCGCCCCGCCCCAGGACACGCCCACTGCGCTCACCTGGCCGTAGTCGAGGTAGTCGAGCATGCGCGCGGTGAGCTTGGCCAGGCCGGGAAAACGGTAGGGCCGGTTGGGCGTCGACGAGCCGCCCACGCCGGGCACATCGAAGGCGATCACTTCCAGGTCCGGGTCCAGCGCCTGGACGAACGGAAACACCAGCTCAAGGTTGGCGCCGATGCCATTGAAGATCAGCAATGGCGTCAAGTGCGGCTTGCCCGGACGCACCGCCGTGCGGATGGCCTGGCCATCCAGGTCGATGGTGCGGAAGATGAACGGTTGCGGCATGCTCAAGCCCTGTGAAGTGGCGCAATTTATCTGTAGGAACCCGGTCAATGTGGGAG
>JAFHKH010000012.1 GCA_016937595.1 Pseudomonas cedrina subsp. fulgida
CAACATAGAATCTCCCACACAAGCCCGCTCCCACATGGGGCTGTGCAGGTTTTTTAGTTCACCGTCAGAATCGGGCTACCCAGCTTCTCCAGCAACGTCGCCTGCGCACTGCGCGGGTTCTGGTTGCCGGTCGGCGTGTTGCGAATATAGCGGCCGTCCGATTGCAGGCTCCAGCTGTGGGTGTTGTCGGTGAGGTAGCTTTCCAGCTCCTTCTTGACCCGCATGATCAGCTTCTTGCCTTCTACCGGGAAGCACGTCTCGACGCGCTTATCGAGGTTGCGCTCCATCCAGTCGGCACTGGAGAGGAACATCTGCTCCTCGCCGCCGTTGAGGAAGTAGAACACCCGCGTGTGCTCCAGGAAGCGACCGATGATCGAGCGCACATGAATGTTGTGCGACACCCCGACAATGCCCGGCCGCAGGCAGCACATGCCACGCACCACCAGGTCGATACGCACGCCGGACTGGCTGGCCTTGTACAGCGCGCGGATGATCTTCGGATCGGTCAGCGAGTTGAACTTGGCGATGATGTGCGCCGGCTTGCCTTCAAGGGCAAACTGGGTCTCGCGGGCAATCATGTCGAGCATGCCCTTCTTGAGCGTGAACGGCGCGTGCAGCAGCTTCTTCATGCGCAGGGTCTTGCCCATGCCGATCAACTGACTGAACAACTTGCCGACGTCTTCGCACAGTGCGTCGTCGGACGTGAGCAGGCTGTAGTCGGTGTAGAGCTTGGCGTTGCCGGCGTGGTAGTTGCCGGTGCCCAAGTGCGCATAACGCACGATCTCACCGGCTTCGCGGCGCAGGATCAGCATCATCTTGGCGTGGGTCTTGAAGCCGACCACGCCGTAGATCACCACCGCACCGGCCGCTTGCAGGCGGCTGGCCAGTTGCAGGTTGGACTCTTCGTCGAACCGCGCGCGCAATTCGATCACCGCGGTGACTTCCTTGCCGTTACGCGCGGCGTCCACCAGCGCATCGACGATTTCCGAGTTGGCGCCGGAACGGTACAGGGTCTGGCGCACGGCCAATACATGCGGGTCCTTGGCGGCCTGGCGCAGCAGGTCGACCACCGGGGTGAAGGACTCGAACGGGTGCAGCAGCAGGATGTCCTGCTTGCTCACCACACTGAAAATATTCTCGCTGTTTTGCAGCAGTTTCGGGATCTGCGGGGTGAACGGCGTGTATTGCAGCTCCGGGTGGCTGTCCAGGCCGGTAATGCTGAACAGGCGCGTCAGGTTCACCGGGCCGTTGACCTGATACAACTCGGACTCGGCCAGGTTGAACTGCTTGAGCAGGTAGTCCGACAGGTGTTTCGGACAGGTGTCGGCGACCTCCAGGCGCACCGCATCACCGTAGCGCCGCGAGAACAATTCGCCGCGCAGGGCACGGGCCAAGTCTTCGACGTCTTCGGAATCCAGCGCCAGGTCAGCGTTACGGGTCAGGCGGAACTGGTAGCAGCCTTTCACCTTCATGCCCTGGAACAGGTCATCGGCGTGCGCATGGATCATCGACGACAGGAATACATAGTTATCGCCAGCGCCCCCCACCTCTTCCGGTACCTTGATGATCCGTGGCAACAGGCGCGGCGCCGGGATGATCGCCAGGCCCGAGTCGCGGCCAAAGGCGTCGATGCCTTCCAGCTCGACGATGAAGTTGAGGCTCTTGTTCACCAGCAACGGGAACGGGTGCGTCGGGTCGAGGCCGATCGGGGTGATGATCGGTGAAATCTCGTCACGGAAATAACGACGCACCCAGGTCTTGATCTTGGTGGTCCAGTGACGGCGACGGACGAAGCGGACCTGATGTTTTTCCAGCTCAGGCAGCAGGATGTCATTGAGGATCGCGTATTGGCGGTCCACATGGCCGTGTACCAGCTCGCTGATGCGCGCCAGGGCCTGGTGCGGCTGCAGGCCGTCGGCGCCGGCCTGTTCGCGGGCGAAGGTGATTTGCTTCTTGAGGCCGGCGACGCGGATCTCGAAAAACTCGTCCAGGTTGCTGGAGAAGATCAGCAGGAACTTGAGCCGCTCCAGCAACGGATAAGACTCATCCAGCGCCTGCTCCAGCACGCGGATGTTGAATTGCAGTTGTGACAGCTCGCGATGGATGTACAGGCTGCTGTCATCCAGGTTGGTCACGGCCACCACCGGGGCCGGCACAGGCGGTTCGACCACCACGGCCGGCGCGGCGGGCTCATGCTCCGGCGGCGTCTCGGTGACTTGTTCAACCACCGGGTGAGCGTCTTTTACGGCAACGTCTGTGAGTCCTTCGGTATTCATCGAATGTTCCTGTGAGGGCTAGGGTTGCTCTCTAAGCAATTGGGCGGCGCGGGCGGCGAAATAGGTCAGGATGCCATCGGCCCCGGCGCGTTTAAAGGCTGTCAGGGATTCAAGGATCACCCCTTCACTCAGCCATCCGTTCTGTATTGCAGCCATGTGCATCGCATATTCGCCGCTGACCTGATAGACGAATGTTGGCACTTTGAAGGTTTCTTTGACCCGATAAAGGATGTCCAGGTACGGCATCCCCGGTTTGACCATGACCATGTCGGCGCCTTCGGCCAGGTCGGCCGCCACTTCGTGCAGGGCTTCATGGCTGTTGGCCGGGTCCATCTGGTACGAAGCCTTGTCGGCCTTGCCCAGGTTGAGGGCCGAGCCCACCGCCTCGCGGAACGGGCCGTAATACGCGCTGGCGTACTTGGCCGAGTAGGCCATGATCCGCACATTGACGTGGCCGGCCCGTTCCAGGGCCTCGCGGATCGCCTGGATGCGACCGTCCATCATGTCCGACGGTGCAACCACCTGGGCGCCGGCCGCTGCGTGGGACAAGGCTTGCTTGACCAGCGCATCGACGGTGATGTCGTTTTGAACATAGCCCCCCCGCATCCAGAATGCCATCCTGGCCGTGGGTGGTGAAAGGGTCCAACGCCACGTCGGTGATCACCCCAAGCTCGGGGAAACGCTCGCGCAGGGCACGTGTGGCGCGCTGGGCGATCCCTTCCGGGTTCCAGGCCTGCGCGGCATCCAGGGACTTGAGTTCAGGCGGCGTGACCGGAAACAACGCCAGTGCCGGAATCCCCAACTCGACCCAACCGGCCGCTTCTTCAAGCAGCAGATCAATGGTCAAGCGCTCCACACCCGGCATCGAAGCCACCGCTTCCCGGCGGTTTTCACCGTCCAGCACAAAGACCGGCAGGATCAGATCGTTCACCGTCAGTACGTTTTCCCGCACCAGGCGACGAGAAAAATCATCACGACGGTTGCGACGCAGGCGGGTGGCGGGGAACAGCCGATTGGCAGGGGTAAAGCTCACGACAGACTCCTGAGCCCGGGCATACGGGCGAGCGTTGCAGTTATAAGCGGCCATTATGACGAAGGTATGACAGTTGTGCTTAAGGATGCGACCTGTAGCCGCATTCGCTTTCTATGTAGGAATTGTTCACTTCGTGACACATCTCGATACTTTCATGAATCTTCGTGAAGGCGTAGGCTGCGCGTTCATTTCGCCAGCACCCAGACCATGCTTCAACAATTTCTGCATGACTTCGGCTACTTCGCCCTCTTCCTGGGCACCTTCTTTGAAGGCGAGACCATTTTGGTCCTCGCAGGCTTCCTGGCGTTCCGTGGATACATGGATATCAACCTGGTGGTCGTCGTTGCCTTTTTCGGCAGCTACGCCGGCGATCAGCTTTGGTACTACATGGGCCGCAAACACGGCCGCAAGCTGCTGGCGCGCAAGCCGCGCTGGCAATTGATGGGCGACAAGGCGCTGGAGCACATCCGTAAGCACCCGGATATCTGGGTACTGAGCTTTCGCTTCGTCTACGGGTTGCGCACGGTGATGCCGGTGGCGATTGGTCTTTCCGGCTACCCACCGCTGCGTTACCTGATCCTCAACGGTATTGGAGCCGCCATCTGGGCGGCAGCGTTGGGCGCGGCGGCTTATCACTTCGGCGCCGTGCTGGAAGGCATGCTCGGTAGCGTGAAGAAATATGAGCTATGGGTATTGGGCGCGTTGCTGCTGCTGGGCTTTGGCCTCTGGCTGCGCCGCCGCTTCAAGAATGCGCGCATCGCCCGCGAGGCTTGCGCCGAAGCCAAGGCCCGGCTCGCTGCCGAGCCCGCTCAGCTCGAAGCGCCCAAGACACCTGTCGAGTAAGCCAGCCTCTGCAGCAGTGGAGCCGTCATGGCTCCCCTGCGGTGGATAAAACTGCAGGCTGGCGCCCCAAATAATGAACACTGCGCCATAGTCGCGATCCATGACTAGGTCTACTGCCGCGAGTCACCATTGGCAACAGATGACAAATTGGTAGACATTCAACGCCAAGACTCCAGGAGAAATGCCCATGAGCAAAAAGATTGCAGTGATCCTTTCCGGCTGCGGCGTGTACGACGGCGCAGAGATCCACGAAAGCGTGATCACCCTGCTGCGCCTGGACCAGCGCGGCGCTCAGGTCCAGTGTTTTGCCCCGGACATCGCCCAATTGCATGTGATCAACCACCTCACCGGCGAAGAGATGCCCGAGTCGCGCAATGTGCTGGTGGAGTCGGCGCGGATCGCCCGAGGTGCGGTGCAGGACATCGCTGAGGCCGACGTCACGCAATTCGATGCGCTGATCGTGCCGGGTGGTTTCGGCGCGGCCAAGAACCTGTCGAACTTTGCCGTCGAGGGCGCGGGCTGCAGCGTCAACCCCCAGGTCCTGGCGCTAGCCGAGGCCTTTGCCGAAACGGGCAAGCCCGTGGGGCTGATCTGCATCTCACCGGCCCTGGCGGCGAAGATCTATGGCCCGGGCGTGACCTGCACCATCGGCAACTGTGCCGACACCGCGGCCGCGCTGGACAAGATGGGCGCGACCCATCAGGAATGCACGGTAGAAGATATCGTCGAAGACAAGGCCCGCAAACTGGTGAGCACGCCGGCCTATATGCTCGGCAAGAACATCAGCGAAGTCGCCTCGGGGATCAACAAGCTGGTGGATCGGGTGCTGGAGTTGACCCACGAGAACGACTGATAGTGATGAAGGGGCTTGTTGTGGCGAGCGGGCAAGCCCAGCGTTGGGTGGCGAAGCCGCCCCA
>JAFHKH010000120.1 GCA_016937595.1 Pseudomonas cedrina subsp. fulgida
CATTTTAGGGGGGATGGGGGTTTTGGGCACGGGGTTATTTGATCAACGGTAATGCAAAGGGTCACCACAGAACCCAATGTGGGAGCGGGCTTGCTCGCGAAGGCAGTGTGCCAGTCGCAGATGTGTTGAATGACACACCGTCTTCAGCGAGCAGCCGCTCCCACACAAGCCCATTCACTACAGATTGCGTCAATGCGTACGCGCGACCGCAAACTCACTCAACTCCACCAGGGCATCCCGGTATTCGCTGGCTGGAAGGGCGTCCAGGCATTTGATCGCACGGGCGACATAATCACGCGCCAGTTGTGCGGTGTATTCCAGGGAGCCCGACGCCTCGACGGCGGCGCGGATGGCTTCCAGGTCTTCGATCCCGCCTTTCTGGATCGCCTTGCGCACCAGGGCTGCCTGTTCCGGCGTGCCTTCGCGCATGGTGTAGATCAGCGGCAAGGTCGGCTTGCCCTCGGCCAGGTCGTCACCGACGTTCTTGCCCAGGGTTTCGGCGTCGCCACGGTAGTCGAGCAGGTCGTCCACCAGTTGGAACGCCACGCCCAGGTGATCGCCAAAGGTGCGCAGGGCTTCGGCCTGTTCGACCGTTGCGCCACACAGCGCGGCGGCGCTATGGGTCGAGGCTTCGAAGAGCATCGCGGTTTTGCCGCGAATCACTTCCATGTAGGTTTCTTCGGTGGTGCTGGCGTCGCGTACCTTGGACAGTTGCAACACTTCGCCTTCGGCGATGATGCGGGTGGCCTGCGACAGAATCTTCATCACCGGCATCGAACCAAGTTCAACCATCATCTCGAACGAGCGCGAGTACAGGAAGTCGCCCACCAGCACGCTGGGCGCGTTGCCCCACATCGCATTGGCGGTCTCGCGGCCACGGCGCATGCCGGACATGTCGACCACGTCGTCGTGCAGCAGGGTGGCGGTGTGCAGGAATTCGATCGTCGCCGCCAGCAGGCGCAGGTCATCGCCTTCGCGGCCCAGGGCCTTGCCACACAGCAACACTAATAAAGGACGCAGGCGCTTGCCGCCGGCCGACGTTATATAGTCGCCAATCTTGGAGACCAGCGGCACTTTAGAGGTCAGCTGCTGCTTGATGATGCCGTCGACGGCGCTAAAATCGTCCGCGACCGCGCGGTAGAAAGCTTGGGGTTGCATCAGCGACAGTCGCTCCAGAAGGGTTGCGCGGCATGCTAGGACCCTGACCCCGCAGTGTCAAGGCGCGATGGACGGCTACTTGCAACCCGCTAACGCCTTGCGTACAATCGCGCACCCTGAACTTCCTGGGCAGCACCTGCCTTACGCAATTGCATTCGGGACGTCCATCCCATGCAGCCATGCCAGCCAATACCTCTTCTTATAAAGCGCTGGGTGAGCAGGATTATCGGAGAAATACCATGTCGTACGCAGTAATTGTTACTGGTGGCAAGCAATACAAAGTCGCCCCAGGTGAATACCTGAAGATCGAAAAACTGGAAATCGCTACCGGCGAATCCGTTACTTTTGATCGCGTTCTGTTGGTCGCCAATGGCGATGACGTGAACATCGGCGCTCCAGTTGTTGCTGGCGCTACCGTTGTGGCTGAAGTGATCTCCCAAGGTCGTCACGATAAAGTCCGCATCATCAAGTTCCGTCGTCGTAAGCACCACATGAAGCGTATGGGCCACCGCCAGTGGTACACCGAGATCAAAATCACCGGTATTCAGGCTTAATTTCAGCCTAATTCCTCACTAGGAGAATTGACTCATGGCACACAAAAAAGCTGGTGGTAGTACCCGTAACGGTCGCGACTCAGAAGCCAAACGCCTTGGCGTTAAGATGTATGGCGGCCAGAAAATCATTCCGGGCAACATCATCGTGCGTCAGCGCGGCACCCAATTCCACGCCGGTTACGGTGTAGGCATGGGTAAAGATCACACCCTCTTCGCGAAAATCGAAGGCGTGATCAAGTTTGAAGTAAAAGGCGCGTTCAACCGCCGTTACGTGAGCGTTGTCGCAGCCTAACTGCGAGATCGCTGGAAAAGCCCTGTCTCGCGACGGGGCTTTTTCGTTTGTGGGGTGAGTCTCTTGCAAAGCTGTTTGTGATGGGCTCCGGGGCTGGATTTGCGGTCGCTGATTGAGGTCGCTACGCTCATTTTTGCAAGAGTCTTATGTCTTGGTTTTTTAAGCTCGTCCATGCGGCGAGAGGCGTTTTGTTATGAAGTTCGTTGATGAAGTTTCCATCCGAGTAAAAGCAGGCGACGGCGGTAACGGTTGCATGAGTTTCCGTCGCGAAAAATTCATCGAAAACGGTGGCCCCAACGGCGGTGACGGCGGTGACGGCGGTTCCATCTACATGATGGCCGACGAAAACCTCAACACCCTGGTCGACTACCGTTACACCCGGCACTTCGATGCCGAGCGTGGCTCCAACGGCGGCAGCACCGACTGCACCGGTAAAAAAGGCGAAGACCTGGTCCTGCGTGTACCGGTCGGCACCACGATCATCGACTCCGCGACCCAGGAAGTGATCGGCGACCTGACCAAGCCGGCCAGAAGCTGATGGTGGTGCAGGGCGGCTGGCACGGTCTGGGTAACACCCGATTCAAGTCCAGTACCAACCGTGCGCCGCGCCAGACTACCCCTGGCAAGCCGGGCGAGCAGCGTGACCTCAAGCTGGAAATGAAAGTACTCGCCGACGTGGGCCTGCTGGGCCTGCCGAACGCCGGTAAAAGTACCTTCATCCGCTCGGTGTCGGCCGCCAAGCCGAAAGTCGCCGACTACCCGTTCACCACCCTGGTGCCCAACCTGGGCGTGGTCAGCGTCGATCGCTGGAAAAGCTTCGTGATCGCCGACATTCCCGGCCTGATCGAAGGGGCTTCCGATGGCGCCGGCCTGGGGATCCGCTTCCTCAAGCACTTGTCGCGGACCCGTTTGCTGCTGCACCTCGTCGACATGGCACCGCTGGATGACACCAGCGCTGCGGACGCCGCCGAAGTGATCGTCAGCGAACTGACCAAGTTCAGCCCGGCCCTGGCCGAGCGCGATCGTTGGTTGGTGCTGAACAAATGCGACCAGATCCTCGAAGAAGAACACGAGGAGCGCGTCAAGGAAATCGTCGACCGCCTGGAGTGGGAAGGTCCGGTCTACGTGATCTCGGCCATCGCCAA
>JAFHKH010000121.1 GCA_016937595.1 Pseudomonas cedrina subsp. fulgida
CAAGCCCGCTCCCACAGTAGATGGGTGGTGTTATCTGAATCAGGTTTAACCCGAACCCACAGCACCCTGCGTCTGACCTTGTGAACAGATCATTCCTTCACGAGGTTCAGCCCATGTCCCGTCCTCTGCTCTTCCTGCGTCCTGCTGCCCAGGGCTTCGCCGTTACCCTGCTGGTAACGCTGGCCGGTTGCGGGCTGTCTTCATCCCCTGAACTGGCCAAGCCGGCTGAACCCGTCGCCGAACTGCAACGCGTGCCAGTCCAAGGCGCGGCGGTCAGAAAGATGGCAGTGCCTGCGCCCATGCTGATGCGCGAAACGGCCAACCTGGATTACCGCAGCGAGCCCCGCGAGCAATACGCCAACCTGCCGGACAACCCGGTGCACCGCGTGGCCGAAACCCCGGTGTCCACCTTCAGTGTCGACGTCGACACCGGCAGCTACGCCAACGTACGACGTTTCCTCAACCAAGGCAGCCTGCCGCCCGAAGGCGCTGTGCGATTGGAGGAAATGGTCAACTACTTCCCCTACCACTACGCACTGCCCACCGACGGCTCGCCCTTCGGCGTCACCACCGAAGTCGCCGCCACTCCGTGGAACCCGCACACCCAATTGCTGCGCATCGGCATCAAGGCCTCCGACCGTGCCGTGGCAGAACTGGCACCGGCCAACCTGGTGTTCCTGGTCGACGTGTCCGGCTCCATGGACCGTCGCGAAGGCTTGCCACTGGTCAAAAGCACCCTGAAATTACTGGTGGACCAACTGCGTGACCAGGACCGTGTGTCATTGGTGGTCTACGCCGGCGAGTCCCGCGTAGTGCTCAAACCCACCTCGGGCCGCGACAAGGTGGCGATCCGCAACGCCATCGATCAACTCACCGCCGGTGGCTCCACGGCCGGCGCATCCGGCATCGAACTGGCCTACCAGATGGCCCGCGAAGGCTTTATCGACAACGGCATCAACCGCATCCTGCTGGCCACCGATGGCGACTTCAACGTCGGCATCAGCGACTTCGACAGCCTCAAGCAAATGGCCGTCCAGCAACGCAAAAGCGGCGTGTCCCTGACCACCCTCGGCTTCGGTGTGGATAACTACAACGAACACCTGATGGAACAACTGGCCGATGCCGGCGACGGTAACTATGCCTACATCGACAACCTGCGCGAGGCGCGCAAGGTGCTGGTCGATCAACTCAGCTCGACCCTGGCGGTCGTGGCGCGGGATGTGAAGTTGCAGGTGGAATTCAACCCGGCGCGTGTCAGCGAATATCGCCTGCTGGGCTATGAAAACCGCGCCCTCAAGCGTGAGGACTTCAGCAACGACAAGGTCGACGCAGGTGAAATCGGCGCAGGGCATACAGTGACCGCACTGTACGAAATTGTGCCGAAGGGCGAGAAGGGCTGGCTGGAACCATTGCGCTACGCCACCGCGCCTGCACCCGAGGGCAAATCCACAGAACTGGCGATGCTGCGCGTGCGCTACAAACCGGCGGCGGGCGGCAATAGCCAGTTGATCGAGCGCCCCATCAGCCAGGCTGCGAGCAAGCCCAGCGACGACCTGCGTTTTGCGGCGGCCGTGGCCGCCTTCGCCCAACAACTCAAGGGCGATGGCCGCTACACTGGCACCATGAGCCTGCAAGAGATTGCCACCCTGGCCCGCTCAGCCCGAGGCGATGACCCCTTCGGCCTGCGCAACGAATTCGTGCAACTGGTAGAACTGGCCCAAAGCCTCAAGCACTAATCTCAAACACACAAACGATCCAAAGGAGACGCTGGTTTATGTGGGAGCTGGCTTGCCTGCGATAGCGGTATATCAGGCACTATCCATGGCACAGGCCCACCGCCATCGCAGGCAAGCCAGCTCCCACCTGAACAGCGTCAACTTTACGAAAGGAGTCCGCCCCCCACATGGCCGTACCCGACGACCCACCCAGCGACGAATCCCTGCTGGCCCGCTACCGCACCGGCGACGCCGCCGCGTTCGAAGCCTTGTACGCGCGCCATCGCCAGGGCCTGTACCGCTTCCTCGTATCCCTAAGCAACAAAGCCGAACTGGCCGAAGAAATCTACCAGGACACCTGGCTCAGCCTGATTCGCAGCAGCACCCAGCCACAGGGCCGGGCGAGTTTTCGCACATGGCTGTTCCAGATTGCCCGCAACCGCCTCATCGACCACTGGCGCAAACACGGCATCCACACCCCACTGCACGACAGCTACGACGAACAACTGCACGCCCAGACCGACGACAGCGCCGGCCCCGAACAGCAACTGAGCCTCAGCCGCGACCAGGCCCGCCTCGACGCCGCGCTGCAAGGCTTGCCCGAAGACCAGCGCGAAGTCTTCCTGCTGCGCCTGCACGGCGACCTCGAGGTGCCGCAAATCGCCGCCCTCACCAACGCCCCGCTGGAAACCGTAAAAAGCCGCCTGCGTTACGCCCAGCAGAAACTGCGCCGCCTGCTGGCCGAGGAGATACCCGCATGACCGACTCCCGAAACACCCCGAACCCCGACGACCTGCTGCTCCAGCATTACCGTCAACACAGCACCGGCGAACCGCCCGCGTCCCTCGACGCCTTCCTCCTCGCCACCGCCCGCCGCGAAGCGCCTGCGCCGCAACCGAACCTGTGGCAACGCTGGCTGCAAGCCTGCCAGCGCCCGCGCTGGCAAATGGCATTCGCCACCGTGGCAGGGTTGGCGTTGATGATTGGCGTGGTGATGCGTGAGCCCGTACCGCAAGCCGAAATCTCCACGGCGACGTTCTCCGCCTTGCACGAAGAAGCCGCTCAACCGGCACCGCCAGCGGCCCCCGCGCCCGCGCCGATGGCACGAATCGCCGCCGCGCCCCAGATGGAAAGAGCGCCCGTCCAGGCTGAAATTGCCGGCGCGATGGCGGATCGGTCCATGGCGAAACTGAGCAAGCGCGCGCCGGTTGCGCTGCCTTCGTTGGAGGAGGGGTTGCAGGAGATTGTGCGGCTGCGTGAGGCGGGTGAGACGAAAGCGGCGGATGAGAAGCTGCTGGCGTTGCATAAGCGCTTTCCCGACGAAGATTTACCCGCACGCCTTGACGCGTTGCGACAGCAATAACGTCGGTCATTGAAGACCCATGTCGTGGCAGGCCGTGAGACGCAACGTCTCACAGACTACCGTGCCGCTGAATACCATCCGCCTCAACCAAAAAAACCTTGATTCACCCTCAATTAATGGCACATTGACACCTCTGAGTTATTTCCACTGACATCACCTGTCAGTGGCGAGCATTAAGCTCAGTGCATCTTCAAACGGATTTGGGCAGCCAATCATGGCCACACCGCTACACGACACCCTGGCCATGCGGCTGGCGGATATCCTTTTGCAACTCAATCACGGTGGGTCCCTGTGCCGCTATGATTTGGCGCAGCAGTTTGGTGTCAGTGAACGCACCATTTACCGCGACCTGAGGCGGCTCGCCGATGTGGTCGAACGCCTGCCCGATGGGCGCTACCAACTGACCAAGGAGCATCAAGGCAAACTGCAGCCGCGTGATCTTGAGGCGTTTGCAAAGGTCACGGGAGTTAACCGACTGTTTCCGAACAACGGCCATCGGTTTCTTCTCTCTTTGCTGGCGCCGGATGAGCAGCGCAATTTTCTGGTCAAAGCCACCCATCACGAGAACGTAGAGTCCCATAACCAGCAGTTCCGGCAGTTGAACGAGGCCATTCGCCAACAGCGCCAGTGCCGCCTGATGTATGCGGGCAAGCCGCGCACGCTGTGCCCTTATCGCTTGGTCAATAACAAAGGTATCTGGTACTTGGCGGCCACCGAGGCGGGTCAGTTGAAGGCCTTTGCCCTAGGGCGCATCAGCGTCTTGCACGTCACCAACGAGTCTTTCGTTGCGCAGCCGGTAGTGCATCTTCAGATTGAAGAAGACGACGATATCTGGTTCAGCAAAACCAAGACCACGGTGCAGCTCTCGGTTGCACCCGCCATCGCTTATTACTTTTTGCGCCGCCCAGTGGTTCCAGGGCAGCAGGTTGTCCGGACTCTGGACAGCGGCGAGCTGATTGTCAGCAGCACCATCAGTCATGCCAACCAAATTCTGCCGATCATCCAGTATTGGGTTCCTCACGTACGCGTGTTGGAACCTGCCTGGTTGGCTGCGCAGTTGTACCGCGAACTTGAACACTACTTGCACGCTGCAACCCAGCCCAGCACAGGAACCGAGCAATGAACCCACCGGTAAACGCGACTGAGTCTACCTCACTTATCCCACTGGACGGCGTAGTGCTGGGCAGTGACGAGTACCAGGCGCAACAGGCGCAGGTCATTGAGACGCAGATGTGGGGTGGCGCGGATAACACCGAGGCCACCGCTCGGTTGTTGTCCGAGTTCGTGCATTCCAGCGAGCAGCATGCAGACATGCCTGTCGAGGCGTGGTTGGCCCAGGAGTTCGGCAAGTATCCTACCCTCTGGCAAAGCGACGCGGACCGGTTGGCGACGGCCAAGGAAGTGGTGACCTCAGTCATACGCTTCAATGAGTCGGCGAGTTCCTTGCAAGGGCATTTGCAGCGCGGGCAAAGCGAAGCCAGTTGGATCGCACGCGAGTTGGAAAAAGGCGCAGGCGTCAGCGGCGCGGTGGGGGTGGGCCAATATGCTACGCGCATCGACGTGGCTCTGGCCGAAGCCACGGCCGGCGCCAGGGTGATGATCACCAACAACAATGGCGACATCAGTTTTTCCCCGAACCTGGATGGCTTTATCGCCGAGCAGCATCACGTCGACACATTCAATATCGACGCGGTGACCAAAGGCAGCGAATACCGGGCCAAGGTCGTTAACTCCAACGGCCTGAATTCGGTCGACATCGTTATCGTCGACGGCCAGGGCAATGTGGTGCATGAGTACCAGTCCAAATATGGCAGCGACGCCAAGGCCACCGAACAGTTGTTCAAGCGCGGCGAATACGGCGAGCAAAAACGCCTAGTGCCCGAGGGCCAAGGCAAAGACATCGCCAACAGCACCGAAGTCGTTGAGATCGACGGCGTGCAATCCGAGCCACTGAGCAAGGAACAGGCGCTGGAGTGGCAGCGCAAGGCCCGCGAGGAAGCCGAGGCGCGCCAGTATGAATGGAGTGACACCAACCGCATCAATGTGGGCAAGCAGATCGGCAAGCAGGCGCTGGTCGGTGCTAGCATCGCGGCCGGTTTGCACGGGGTGCGTATTCTGGCGCGGCGTACCTGGAATGCACTGATGGGCAAGGAAAACCCACCCGCAAGCGTAGACCTTAGCGATTTCATCAACAGCTCCCTTAGCAGCACGGCCCAGGTCTTCACCCAGGTGGCCGTCAGCGGTGCGTTGGTGGTGGCCGCAAAGAACGGTTTGCTCGGCGCCATCATGAAGCGCACCCCGGCCGGCCAGCTCGCGAATATCGCCTGTGTCGGCTTGGCCAACACGAAAATTCTCTACCAGCTCGCCACTGGTAAGCTGTCCAAGGAAGAGGCGCTCAACCGCATGGGCCAAACCACCACCTCGGCGGTGTTTGCGATTGCCGCGGGTTCCAAAGGCAGTGCGGTGGGCATGGCGATTGGCACCGTGTTCGGCCCACCCGGAATCGCCGCTGGCGGGTTTATCGGCGGCATGATTGGCGCAATGGCTGGTGGCGTGGTCGGTGAACAACTGTTCGAAGCCAGCAAAGGCCTGGTGAGGGCCTCAGTCACGGTGGTCAATCGCGTGACGGCAAGTGTGGTGGAAGGCGCCAGGGCGCTCGCCGGCAGCCTGGGTAACTTCGCCAAAGGATTGTTCGCATGAGCTCCAGCCTCGCAGCGCTAAACGACAAACTCCACGCGCACTTAAGCGCCGGCTACCCCGGTTTCTACATCCAGTCCAGCGAAGAGGCGCGGGTTGACCGGGTGCTTGCGCAGGCCGGCGCAAGCCTTGGTCTGCATGTCATGGAGTGGAACCTCGCCTATGGCTGGGTAGATTTTCACACCAAGCAACCGCGTACCGATGCCACCCAGACTGAATTGGCCCACTGCCTGCCAGCGCTTGCGGACGAGGACCTGAGCCGCAAGCTTATCGTGATCAAAGATGCCAAGTCTGCCCTGGAAAACCAGCCGCTGGCGATTGCACGGCTCAAACAACTGCTCAACCGCATCCAGCGCCATCATCGCGGCGAATGTGCGGTGGTGTTGGTTGCCGAGAGCCTGTTCATTGCGTCGCAGATTGAAGCGCAAATTACGTTGCTGCCGCTGCCCTTGCCGGGGCGCGAGGACATTCTTGCGCAAATCGAGGACTTTGCCGTTGAGCACGCACTGAGTATTCCAAAAGCGTTGTTGCCGCGACTGGCCGCCACGTGCAGCGGATTGAGCGAAGAGGAAATCCGCCAGGTATTGGCCATGGTGCGACAGCCTCACCCTGAGCTGAACGATGCCGCCCTTGGCCTGATCCATTACGAGAAAGAACAGATCATCGCCAAAAGTGGCGTGCTGGAAATGGTCAAGGTCGGCGAGACGGCCAATGACATCGGCGGCCTGGAAAATCTCAAGCATTGGCTCAAGCGCCGCGCTGAAATTTTCCGCCGCCTTGACGAAGCCGAACGCGCCGGTGTAACGGCGCCCAAGGGCGTATTGATCGCGGGCATGCCCGGTTGCGGCAAGTCACTCACCGCCAAAGCCGCTGCCCATTTGTTCCAATTGCCGCTGCTGCGCCTGGATATCGGCTCGCTGCTGGGCAAGTACGTCGGTGAAAGCGAGCACAACATGCGCCGCGCGCTGACCATGGCCGAAAGCGTCAGCCCGTGCATTCTCTGGATCGACGAGCTGGAAAAAGCCTTCGTCGGCATGGGCAGCGGCGAAGGCTCGGAGGTCTCATCCCGGCTGTTTGGTTATTTCCTGACCTGGATGCAGGAAAAGACCGGCGCCGTGTTTGTGATCGCCACCGCCAACAACATCAGCGCCCTTCCCGCCGAGTTGCTGCGCAAAGGCCGTTTTGATGAGGTGTTCTACGTAGGCTTCCCCAATGCCAAGGAACGCTCGGCCATTCTGAGTATTCACCTGAAGGACGACTGGCGGCAGTTCACTGAACAGCAACAACAGACCCTGGCGGCGCTGTGTCGCGACTACTCCGGCGCCGACATCCAGAACGCCGTGGGTGAAGCGCGCGAGAGCGCCTTTCTGGACGGGCAAGCGCTGACCCACGAAGACATCGAACGGGCGATCCGCACCACGGTGCCGCTGCGAGAAACGCTACGTGAGCAAGTGGGCAAATACGAGGTGTTGTTTGAAAAGCTCAAGCTCAAGCCGGCCTCGCGAATCGACGGGCTGAGCATTGCACAGATGATCCAGCTGGCCGACAGCCCTAACCCGGTGCGCCGCAAAGAAGTGGCGTGTCACCTTGAGTGCCCCGATGACCTGCTGGAAAAACTCAGCACGGATACCGACGCCGAAGTACGCCGCAGCGTATACCGCAACCCCAACTGCACCGAGCGGTTGCTTGCCGGTTGCTTGAGCAAAGACAAGAAAGCCGCCGACTTTGATATGACCACCTATCAACTCAGTTGCCTGCACCCCCGGGCGCCTATGGACCTGTTGGCCAGCGAGCTGGGCAAGTGGGATGGCAGCGACTATATCCAGGAGGAACACCTGCTGGCGTGTTCGCATCTGACAGATGAGGTGTTGCTGGCGCTGTTCAATAACAGCAAGACGCACGCGACGCGCTTGGAGATTTGCAAGCAGACGACATTGTCGGTGGAGCTGCAAGCACAGTTGGTGGAAAGCCTATGGGAGGTGGTGTTTCACAATCATGCGGAGCAGTTCCTCGCGTTTATCAACAACCCGGCACTGGATCCGTCGCTTCATAGGAAAATTGCGACTCACGATAAACATCAGATCGTGAATGCCTTGCTCAAGCTGGAGAACCTGTCTGAGGAGGCGCAGATGGTGTTGCTCGGTGATGAGAACCACGCATTCAAACTTGCAGAGAACCCGAATATCAGCGCGCATGTCCAGTTGTCGCTGCTGTTGCAAGCGTTGTCTGAGGTACAGGTCAAAATCGTCTTAGCGCAGCTTAAGCAGGGTGACGAAGAGATCACGATTCCTGAAGACATCGATACGCATACATTCAGAAACAGCAGCGTCGAGGACGCTTATTCGAAACTTGCGAGCAGCCCCTGCTTGAGTGCTGACACCATCAAAGTATTGGTAGCGATTGAGCGATATATTCACCACTCACACATCAGTCTAAAACTTGCTAGCAACCCGTTGCTGCCCAGCTACTTGCAACTCAAGTTCGCCAACAGCGATGACCTGACACTGCAAACTTGCTTGGCGAATAACCCCAATCTCAGCGACAAGGCCCGTACCGTACTGATCGAACGAGGGTACAGGCCCTTGGTATGTGATGACTCAGCAGGCAAGGCCCCCGCCGAGGTGAACCCCAAACCGCTTGGTTCTGCAAGCACCGCCTCCCAGGGTAAAACAGTGGGCACTGCATTAGCTTCAGCCTTGGCCGGAAACCTTTTGGGCGGCGAAATAAAGCTACAAGGCGGCTTTTTCCCATCCTGGTTCAAGGGAGACAAATCCTAAGCCAGACATCGTTTCGGGCAAAAGTTGAGGCATTGGGCGGTGCAAGACACTGATCTCTGAATTGAGCATACTTGCACCCGCCTTTTCGCCGTTAGAACAGGGCAACCTGGACATTCGACCCGCATGGAGCCCCTCGTGATCAAACCTTCACACCCGCTGATCTGCCTTATCCTCCTCACCTGTCTCACCGGTTGCGGCGCAATCACCGACGTACGTTCGTTCTCCACCCCCTACTCAACCCCGCCCGGCGGCGAAACCGTGCGACTGCGCGTAATCAGCGATGGCATGGTGCGCGGTGTGCCCAAGTCAAACTGTGTGAACTTCCGCCTGCCGGGCGCGGGGGTGATGGTGGCCGAGCGTGACGGTTTTGCGAATCGCAACGGCGAAACCCTGGGCATGGCGCCTGTTCAACGTTACTCAAACCGCACGGTGATGAGTGAACTGCTGGTGCCCGCCGGGCAGCCCATCGCGTTTCATTACATCGGCAATCGCTGCTACAACATGTTCAGCTTTGTGCCCGAGGCAGGCATGGACTATGAGCTTGACGCCGCCAACCGCTACAAGTGCGGGGTCACGCTCAAGCGCATGATATTCGGCAAAATCGAGGGCACCTCCGAGCCATTGCGCGAGAGCAAGTTGTGCAATTGGGGCGATAACTTCTGAGGGGCGTCTCGCCCTCGGTGGTGGATGGGTAGCCGCCTGTGAGCGCCGCCTCGGATGGGCTTCCTGAGGCGTTCGCGTGCAACCTCGCAAGAGGTAAGGGTAGCGACGATGCGTGTCGCCAGCGGATCACGCTTAAATGCTCCAGGCGTTTGATTTCCGAGTACGCGCCTTTGTGCTTCGGAGCAATCTCAGAGATATAGCGATCAATGAGTTTGTGAAAGCGGTGCGCTCAGCCTCAACCCGAGAGACAAAAATATCCCGGTCGATTTCGCTTTCGATCATGCGTGCCCAAGCTTGGGCATCGGATTTGGTTTCGAAGGTTTTGCGCTGGGCTGGGTAGCCTTTACGGCGGATTTGCGCTTCCCACTGATACTCGCCGCGATTCCTGATTGTTGCCATTTCGACCATTCCCGCCACTTTTGAGTGTGGCAAATTTGTGGCAAAAACGACTTTCAGGGCTAGGACAGGTTTCTGTCAGGAGCGCTATCCCCTTGTAATACAAGGGAAAGAAGATGGTGCCCCGGCGTCGTTTGAACTGGGCAGTAAGGGGCCCGTATTCATTGGGTCTGCTTGGTGGTGCTTCGGTTAGGCATACACGTGGGCATACACGGCGCTTCCTTCTGGCCACTTTTTCGAGGTGTCCCTGTAGGGTAAAGCAACACCCAATGGTGGCTGATGTGTTGCCATGCAGCTGAGTAGTTACTTCTTCGTTCGACCTTCTGCCGCCAGTGAGGCGAGCGCAAGGGTGATAAATCTTGCATTTTCATCCAGGGTATCCAGGCATTCGACTTGACCAGTCGTTTGCATCGGATCTGACCCTCACACTGAGTGGCCTTGGTCGGCAACAAACGGCCAATAGCTGCCTCTCATTTCAGCAGCAATAGGCAGGTGAGACTGCATCTTATGACTGAGTATTTGTGCAATTCAGAGGGGGCATTTCTTCATTGAGAGCCGTAGTCGCTGCCATTCATTCCAGCAGTCCTCGGCAACTAAGTCCCGGAACCCACGTTCGTTCTCCATATCCAGGGCGACGTCGAATGGAACTGCAACACACGTCGCGTGATCACGGATTTGAGTGCCTCGGACTCTGTAAGTGGGGAGCCTTTGTTCGTTTCGGCGCTTTGCAAAGCCACCGAAAGCGCCGGAATGAATACAACGCAAAGCTGTTCCGTCATCTGTTGCTTGCCTCAATTGTGCGAGATGGCCGAAAGATTACGCTGGTTGCTTAATCACGGCTATTGGCCAAGAGCATCCATCGCCTGATGTCAGCTTTGGGTCGACTGCTGCCAATCAGGGCCAGCCAGTGTGCTGGTCAAGTCCGATGCGAACGACTTGCCAAGTCGAATGCAAATGAGTGGGCAAGTGCAATGCGAATGGGTGGTCAGGTTGAGTGCAATTACCCACCCTAGAGGCCACCAACAATGTGGCGTAGGGCCGCTTTGGAAAGGCAGCATGAGAGCACATATCCAGCCCCTCTCCAAAACTGGTGTAACCGGTGGTACGAGTGTAACGCCCTTCACCAAACGCCCGGTTTCATTGGCTTTCATGCCTGTTACACAGTTGAGCTACATAGCGTACCCCCCAATGTAACGCTGCCCCTGCGTGTAACGCTAAAGTCAGCATCCGGGTGTTGTGGGCAGGCGCGTTGCGCTCGAGCCTACCAAGCGAATTTCGCGGGCTACGCCTTTCGATGAGAGGAAATCACGCTGGGGACCCTGAGAGCTTTAGCTTCACACGGGGCATGAAACCCGCGGGATCGTGGTAGCGGAAATCACACCAGCTTACTGAAATTTCAATGTTGAAATTGAAAGAATCTTGAAGAAAAAAGGGCATCGTTACCGTATTGGCAACGGTACTCGCAGATGGCTGAAAGGGTAGGGCATATGCACAGATGAACTGGAGTTCACCAGGTTCACCTGTTCACTAAGCTGGGTGCGCTTCCGCTAACACGAACCCGCGGGTTTCCTACCCCGTATCTAGGCAAATCTCCCAGGGCCCCTGTGATTTTCAAATGCGAGCCGCATGACCATGACCTCTATCGCTGAGGGTATATTTGCTTTCGGGGCTAGGGGTTGGAATTGATGTTACAGGTGTTACGGGATCTTTTATCTAATTGATTTATATGTCTTTTTAAGAGTTGCTCTTCCTTGAGGCTCCTCAAAATAAATTGTTATAAGCGGCGCAGGTGTTACATCTATCGGCGATATTTGAACTGGTATTTCTAGTTTTGGTGTGTATCTGCATGAGGAAGGAGTGCCGAATGGATCCCACTTTAAGTGATGGTGTAGGGCAAGCCTCATGATGAGCGATTAGACCATCGGACATGGGAATGCTAGCAGTTCGCTCAAGGATCACTGCAACCTTTGGACACATTAGGAGCCGCCAGGATTTGGCCATCGCTTTCTTTTCCACTAGCGCTGGTCATCCCAGCCCAAATCAGGATTATGATAATGTCCAGGAGACTTTTATCGCGGCGGCTGAAAGTGCTGCGGGCAAGGATTAAAGGATGACTAGTCCAGCATCAGGTGACCTGATGTATCATCGGGTCAACGGTTGGCGAAGCCTTAGGGATTGCGTTTAGAGGTTCACAATGGATCGGCAGGTTGCGCTGAAAATAATTGCGGAAAAGGCGTACGACGTTGGGTACTCCGCCAAGCTTCATTTCTCCACTTATGACATCGTAGAGAAAGCACCAGGGTGGATCGGTATGATCTCACTGATTATCGGGGTCCTTTCCCTCTATATCGACGTTCTGGCAGCTAAACATGTCTCGGCACTCATTACGGTGGTCGGGATTTGTAGTCTGTACATTACGTATTACTCCGAAACAAAGGGGTAGTATTTTCAGGCGGGTAACACATTAACCGAGCTGTTTGACAGGTTGAAGTTGTTGCATGCTCAATGCAAGTCTGAGCCTGGGTTTACGGCTGCGCATCAGCATGAGCTAGATACTATTGTTGATGTGTTTAGAAAAACATGCTTAACCAAACATATACTATTTTCTGGATGGCTTGCGCACAAAAAGTTTTTCTGGGATCAACAGATTGAGTGGATCGACGAATATAGGAAGTTCTATTTTTTCAGGGATAAGATTCCCCTCTCTTTCTATGCCTTAGTTATTGCAATCTTGCTGGTAATTATTGCGGCGTTGTTTATGAACCCGCACTCAGAATTTGTCGTAGCCCTGCAAAGGATTTGCACACATGAGTAAAGAGCTATTCGAGCAATTTCGAAAAAATCTGGCGGTTAAGAACTCCGATGAAATTTCGAAGAGTTATCGCCAGGTCACAGAGAAGCTCAACGAAAAATACTACGATAGTGACAGTGCAACCTTGCACTGTCGGCAAGTAGGATCTTACGGCCGTCACACCGCAGTGGATGGCGTAAGCGATCTTGATATGGCCTTTGCCCTGCCTTGGTCGGTGTATGACCGCTTTCAGAAGTACGAGAATAACAAGCAATCGTCGCTGCTTGGTGAGATTCGTATGGCACTTAAGGATCGGTTTCCTAATCATACTGTGCGTGCTCAGCAGCAGGTAGTGTCGGTCGACTTCACGGATTATATCGTGGAGGTCTTACCTGTATTCGAACATGAGGATGGGAGCTACACCTACCCGGATGCCAACGACGGCGGAAGTTGGGAGTCCTGCGATCCTGTCGCAGAAATTGATGAGATAAACCGTCTTAACCAAGATAAGAACTACAATCTCAAGCGGCTCTGCAAAATGGTACGTGCTTGGAAAAATGACCACGGCGTGCCCATGAAAGGGATGCTTATCGACACCCTGTGTTACCAGTTTATCAAAAGCACAACGGACTACGACAAAGAGTCGTATTCAGCCTACGGAGAAATGTGCCGAGATTTTTTTGCGTACTTGGTAGAAATCGATGAGGACAAGGAGCAATGGAGAGCGCCGGGCAGTGGTTCGATCGTAACTAAATCTGGTCGTTTCCACCCTAAAGCCAAAAAAGCTTTATGGAGATTGCAGGAGGCTCTGGACGATTCCGGCGTCGCCCATGAACGTTGGAGCACGGTCTTCGGTGAGCATTTTCCTGAATACGTTGACCAAGAGAAACAGCAAGCGATCACCGAGGGACGTTTGAGGAACACTGAGCAGTTCATCGGTCAAAAATTCAAACTCGATATCCAATATAACCTGCGTATCGACTGTAGCGTTAAAAATGAGGGGGATCGGCTTCGCAACCTCATGTCTAGGATTATGACCTACAGAATTCCGAAGGAGCGCGAGCTCACCTTTTGGGTTGCTGAAACGGATGTTCCTCCTCCGTATAAGATTTACTGGAAGGTGAAAAACGTAGGTCCCGAATCTATCGCACGGAATATGATCAGGGGAGACATTAGGATGGATAGCGGGTCACATCAGGTCACAGAGCGATCAAGTTTTCAGGGCGATCATTATGTGGAGTGTTTTGCGGTTAAAGAAAATGTCTGCGTCGCTCGCAGTCGAATCGTCGTTCCGATTTGAGTTTCAAGTGATGCCTCAAAATTCTGCGGGCTTCAATAGCTTCGACATAAACACAATATTTTTGCCTATAAGTAAATGTTTTGAAGTGCTGATTACAGGAGAGACTTTATTCTCGGTGATTGGCTGATTACTGAGCTTTATCGGGACCGAAAAGTAACTGGCTTCGCTCGTGAAATCTAAGTCGAGCTGAGTCAGTTTAGCTTTATAACTGGCATTGTCACATGATGACCTCCTCTTGGTTTTATGTTTTTTAAGTTTGGCGGTTCGTACAAACGTTATACGTGCCGTTTAGGTGTGTTTTAGAAAATTTAAGGTTAAGTCATGACTTCTGTAGTGTGCTGGTTGAATAATGATATCTGGTACCCAGGGATTTGGGCTGTTTCGGACTCTCGAGTTTCTAGTTCTGCAGGTTCAATGACGGACAGCTTGCCAAAACTATTTGCAGTGCCTGCGAATGTTTATGAAGGTGATGGTAAGATAACCAGGCAAAACCCAAAGAAAATATTAAGTGTAGGGTTTGGTTTTGCTGGCAGCACTTTGATCGGGGTTAGCGTTAAAGATATTTTGGCTCTTTGTTTGGATAATCTTTCTGAGATTGCGTATTACGATACCAAAGGTGTACTCGATATACCGTCAAAGGATCGTGTCCCAGCTTTAGACGAAGTCGCATTATTAACCAAGAAAATAGCGGAAAAATACCTTTTAAGTATGGGGTTTTGTCATCCGCAGGGGGCGGTATGCGAAATAGTGGTGTTTGGCTATTGCGTCAGAACAGAGTCAAATAGAGTTTTTGTTATTAAAAATCATCCCGAAGCACCCAGCGACTTAATTATTGACGAAGTACCCATCAATGAAGGGGTTTATGTGGTTCTTGGAGATAAAAAAGAAGAAGTTTTAGAAATGATTTATGCAAAAAATAAAGTATGTATTTCTGAGCCGTATTGTGAAGGGAGAGGACCAATTGTGGCGCTGCAGCAAATTATAAAAAATTCCTCTTCTCCAACGATCGGCGGGTTCGTTCAAATTTGTATGACTACTAGATTCACTGCTCGTACTATGTATTTGTCGGACGATTCAAGCTGTATTTTGCCCCTTCTTGGGTTTGACGTGATAAAGGATTTTGGAAGTCTAGGTGGTTTCTCTTTTGACTTTTCGCCTAGCTTGTCAATAAATAAAAATTTGATGGAGTAATTCTCTCTTTTAAAGGCTGGCTTAATATGGTTGCTCCGGTCTAAAGAATGGCCAATTTTAAAGAGTGGCCGTTAGATGGTTAATTTGGCGCTTCTGGTTGATTACAGGTGAACCAGATGATTTTCTTGGACTATGGCCTCAATTGGCTAATTAGTATGATTAGGTAAGTCGTTCAACGCCCCCACGCATGTAGGTTCGGCGTCGGATGGTTCGGGTCCTTCGATCTTGGAATATTTCCAATCAAGTGGTTCACTCCTTTGGTATCTAAATGAAAATACTTAATGATATTCATAAAGAATCTTTGGTCCCTTCCCTAGAATCTATTCTCACTGACGGTCGGTTGGCGCGCCTCTTCTCGAAAGATGCTCGCCACTGTGCGTTGCAGCTTTGGATCTTGCAGATTAAATCTGAACAGTTGATTGAAAATCGTGTCGTTTACGGCCGCCTGCTTCCCTACAACCACTCCAGCAACTGTTGGTACTCTAGTGACGACGATGACTTCCATACATTCAAGCAAGTCCAGGCGCAGGTCATCCAACTCAACCTGTACGTCGAAAGTGTTCACTGCGCGGACATCTTGCGTCAACTGTGCGCCAGCCGAACCGTCGAGGAGGTCAGCCAAGATCTGAATCTCGTTCTTTCTGACCGGCTGAAATCGAAGTTCGGCACTACTACCTTCGCCTCCGGTGACTTGGTCTACCGCCCCGTTAGCTACCTGCTTAACCGCGACGCACATGACCAAGGATCGGCCTCTAGCCCGCATGGCGGTGCAGGGGCTTTCAGCGCTTCGATTACCCAGATCGAAAAGGGCTCGTTGTTCCGATTGGGTCAAGACTACGACATCGCCTTGACGGCATTGGTCATTAAGCAACTCAACGCGGATACAGGCCTGGACTTCGGTAGAGTCGATGCCGCCCGTTTAGGCGATCTCGAGTTGCTTGTCTTTCCCGCGCTGGATGACTTGGAGCGGGGATTACTTACCGTAAGCTGGACCGACGCCCCTAGATACCTGATAGCTCGCTTCGATCCATTGCAAGTACCGCACTTCAACGGCTTCCATTTTCGCCTGTGCATCGCAAACGGCGGTCAAATCGTTTACTCCTGCATCGCCCTCGCAGAACGCAATTCGGAAGACATGTTCGAATGTAGGTTCGCGCTTAACGATCAATTGCACGCTAGGATCGACAGTACCGAACTGGAAATATTTGGTTTCCATGGCGAACATTCCAGCGAAAGCACACTATGTTGTCGGTGGCGAATTGGATACTTTCGGGAAATCCACATTCAGGGTCATGTGGTTGGCCAGGGGCGCGGTGCAGTCAAATTCGACTGGTTGGAAAGAACTACTCGACCGTCCGTGTCAGCGCGGGTAAAGACGGCACTAACAATCACCCGCGGTGATCATGGGTTCACCAGCCGCATTGGCGGGCGCGAGGCGGATCCTTGGGTTCCGGTCAATCACGACCTCGTCTCCCTTTTTGCGCGGCTCCATCCCCCAAAGTCGGAGGGACGGTTCTTCCTACGCTGGGGCGAGGGCGATGGCGATGGGCGCCTACAATTTGTTGAGTGGTTCAGGGCGCTTCTAGCCAAATACCAGCAGCATCAGATCATCATTTTCGATCCCTATTTTGACGGAACAGGTCTGGGGTTGGTATCGCTGTGTGCGGTCTCAACTGCCGATTACATCGTCTTCAGGTCCCTGCCAAAGCCTGTCAAGCAAGGTAAACCTCTGCGTCGTAGATCTGACAAAAATGCCAACGAAGGGATTAACAACCTGCTAGCCAACTGCGAGCAAAGCAGCCACCTACTGGAGCGTATAAAGCTGCGCATTTACGGCCTAAAGGAAGGCCGACTGCATGATCGCTACATCTTGATCATGGCACCGGACAACTTACCGGTCGCGGGCTTCAACCTTTCCAACTCGCTTCAGGCCGCTGCCCAATACCAACCGTTGTTGGTTACCCCGATCCCTGCGGATGTCCTATTGAAGGTGGAGCAATACAAGTCTGGACTGATACAGGAGGCCCTGGCCGTGCAGTCCACAGAAGAGACTGAGAATCCCTCTATGCGGCTTCTATTCGACTCCACTGTTTCACCGAAGGCACTGCGGCGCTATGAACCACTGCTCTTTCTTGAGAAGGCACAGGCCGGAGAAGTGCTGAGCGTATGGACCGCCGAGCCGTCGCTTAAAGGCTTGAGCGGCGGACCTCTGAAGGTGCGTATGGCGGCCTTGGACCTGCTCAATGGTGATTCGCTCCAATTGCCCGAGACGGAGGGCTTGCACAATTGCCTGGAACAACAGGCGGGCGACTTCGCGAACTTCACGGCGATCTGGGATGTGCTCGGCGAAGTGCTCGCGCACTCCCGAACAGGGGATCATGGACTTCGCGAGCTTGAATCAGAGTGTGGCTTTCTGGCATTCCTAGCGAGCTTTCTCGAAGTATCGTTCAGCCGCGCACCTTACGATGTGTGCAAAGAATTAGCCGTAATAGATGCCTGGTTCTTTCGGGCGCCGCTCGAGGACCTGCTACGCAGCTCTTATCGCCCGCATCACTTATTCCATGCGACAAAGTACGCAGCCTTAACGTGGCCTGAGTACTTCGCTATCAAATTTATGTGGTGGCATGCCTCTGATGTGCTGCTAGAGATTGCCGAAGGTCAGATGCTCAAGGTCCGAACGGATCCTCAAGAGCCGGACGTAATGCGGCTTTCCCTATTGAGCCAGATTGTCAGCGAGATTGCGTTTTCTATGCAGTTCGACCTCAGCGAAGTGCAGCGGGGGCGTCTCATTCACAGCCGCAACGGTCTTTTTCAATGGATGGGGCTGAATGCGCTTGAAATGCAGCTGGACCAACCTGGAGGGTTTGGCAATGTGCTGCAGGTGGTTGCCACATTTAGTTATTCGGAGCGAGTGCGCGCCTTGGGTTGGATGGTTAATCATGCCGCAGGCAATCCGACAACATTAGAAATATACAAAGGCCTTGTAACTGCTTTACATGATGCACTGCCTTCGACCATTACTGCTGACGATTTGACGCACTTGGTTGATTCGATGCGAGGGCATATGCGGCAATTGGCCTGGGCTGAGCCATGGTTGTTTCAAGACGTACTCTTTCCCTTGTTGAGCAATGACCAAGTCAATATCAATGATGCTAGCGATATCTGGGCTAATGAGCTTCTTGCTTTGCTGGGGCCAGAATTGAAGCACCAGTCACGGCTGTTTGAGCGAGCGCGTCAAGGCCAGACGACTGGCATCGCCGCATTTCTCTTCGCCTACAGCAGCCTCGAGCAACAGAAATCCATCGTAAAATCGATGCAGGTGGTTCTGCGACGACAGCAGCGGATCGTGCAACAGCCCCTTGCTAGCACCTCCGACTGGACTCGCTGGAACGATGCTTTAGTAGTCTCGATGTGGATCTTTGCTTTCACGCGATGGTGTCAGTACTACCTGAGCGACCGGGACATGACTAACCGCGACCTGGAGGAGCTATCACGCGGTGCCCGCAAGCTTGCGATGGTCAGGCCGATGGGCGAATGGCGGTCGGACGGCACTGGTAAGCCGGGAGAACTCGCCGCGTTTTTCGACCAGGCGGAAGCACTCCTAGCCTCAAATGACGAATAGCAAATAACAGGACTACCCAATTACAAGTACAAGTGTGGCGGTCCGCTTTTGACCAACCGTGAACTGTTTAAGTAGGTGATTCGCCGTTGGAGCTTAGAGGTGCGTTTGACCATGTTGGAGCTGAGTCTGGGCTAGGTCATACGGGATTTGGACAGTAAACAGCCCGCGATTTCGGGCTGATTCGGGGTTACGCGGCTAGCAGCTCTGCCAAGGAGATATTACAGCGACCGCTGCCAAATCGGAGCGTTCAAGCCTCGAATGGAAGGGGCCGAAACGAGGGACCTCAAGTCCAGACAACCCATCTCCCATTCCGCCTTTTTGGTAGCTGACGGCAAGTATCCGTGCGACTACAGCGAGCAGTTGCTCGGTCACCGCGTTCCACTCCGCATCCAATGCAAATCCAACCGCGCTCAATGCGGCAGTCTTGGCTTCATCTCCACGTTGGCGGGCATTCTTGATTTGTAGGAAAATGGGGACAAATTTATTTACGTTCAAACCAATGCCCCGTTCATTGCGTGGCACCCCACCTCACGCAGGATTGCAGGCTCGGAGCAGAGCAAACTGCCGCCCATTTGACCCCCACGGCTTACAAAAAACACACCCACAAAAAAGCCCCAACTCTTCCGACCTGGGGCTTTTTTCATCTCTATCTGGTGCACCCGGCGGGATTCGAACCCACGACCCCTGCCTTCGGAGGGCAGTACTCTATCCAGCTGAGCTACGGATGCTTGTGCGGGCGACATCATACCCATGTCGACCTTGGGCGTCCATGCCGGTCTTCGGGCCTTTGCACGTAGGAATCTGCCGCCCGGAGGCCCTAACCCAGGCACCGCCGATCAGTGCGCTGAAACTCAGTCCAACTACGCTGATCAGAAAGTTCAGGCAAACGCGCCGTTTTCGTTCTTTTTTTCGAACAGACTATTGCCCTGCACCCCCATTGCTCCTAGGATTCGTTTGAGATTTCAAACGCTCTGTCTCCCGCGCGCTCTCTATTGAATATGGCGCTGTGAGGCTGATTTCCCTGACGGCAGCCCACAAGGCGCCTTTCAACAACTCTAATTCGCTCCGCGTGCGCGCGGTGCTGTTAAGGAAAGTCGACATGCAGCTTAAAGACACCCAGTTGTTCCGCCAGCAAGCCTTTATCGATGGTGCTTGGGTCGATGCGGACAACGGTCAAACGATCAAGGTCAACAACCCGGCCACGGGCGAGATTCTCGGTACCGTGCCGAAGATGGGCGCCGCGGAAACCCGCCGGGCCATCGAAGCCGCCAACAATGCCCTGCCGGCCTGGCGTGCACTTACCGCCAAGGAGCGCGCCAACAAGCTGCGCCGTTGGTTCGAACTGTTGATCGAAAACCAGGATGACCTCGGTCGCCTGATGACCCTCGAGCAAGGCAAGCCGTTGGCCGAGGCCAAGGGCGAAATCGTCTATGCCGCTTCCTTTATCGAGTGGTTCGCCGAAGAAGCCAAGCGCATCTATGGCGATGTGATCCCCGGCCACCAGCCCGACAAGCGCCTGATCGTGATCAAGCAGCCGATCGGTGTGACCGCGGCGATTACGCCGTGGAACTTCCCGGCGGCGATGATCACCCGTAAAGCCGGCCCGGCCCTGGCCGCTGGTTGCACTATGGTGATCAAGCCGGCGTCGCAAACGCCGTTCTCGGCTCTGGCGTTGGTTGAGTTGGCGCACCGTGCCGGTATCCCGAAAGGCGTGCTGAGCGTGGTCACCGGCAGCGCCGGCGATATCGGCGGCGAGCTGACCAGCAACCCGATCGTGCGTAAGTTGTCGTTTACCGGCTCGACCGAAATCGGTCGCCAGTTGATGGCCGAATGCGCCAAGGACATCAAGAAGGTTTCGCTGGAGCTGGGCGGTAACGCGCCATTCATCGTGTTCGACGACGCGGACCTGGATAAGGCCGTCGAAGGCGCGATCATTTCCAAGTACCGCAACAACGGCCAGACCTGCGTCTGCGCCAACCGTCTGTACATCCAGGATTCGGTGTACGATGCGTTCGCGGAAAAACTCAAGGTGGCGGTGGCCAAGCTCAAGATCGGCAACGGTCTGGAAGAGGGCACCACCACTGGTCCGCTGATCGATGAAAAAGCCGTGGCCAAGGTTCAGGAACACATTGCCGATGCCCTGAGCAAAGGTGCGACGCTGCTGGCCGGTGGCAAGGTGATGGAAGGCAACTTCTTCGAGCCGACTATCCTCACCAACGTGCCGAAAAACGCTGCCGTGGCCAAGGAAGAAACCTTTGGCCCGCTGGCGCCGCTGTTCCGTTTCAAAGATGAAGCCGAAGTGATCGCGATGTCCAACGACACCGAATTCGGCCTGGCCTCATACTTCTATGCGCGCGACCTGGGCCGTGTGTTCCGTGTGGCGGAAGCCCTGGAATACGGCATGGTCGGCGTCAACACCGGGTTGATCTCCAACGAAGTGGCGCCGTTCGGCGGCATCAAGGCCTCGGGCCTGGGCCGTGAAGGTTCCAAGTACGGGATCGAGGATTACCTGGAAATCAAATACCTCTGCCTGGGCATCTAAGCTCGGTAAAGGATCGCTGCAAACGCAAAGGGCACGAGAGCGCTGACCCTTTGCGTGTTTCACCCCGTTATTCGCAGTGGCCGGGAAAGCTGTGGCAGTCGATCATCGCATGCTGCCGTAGTTGCCTCCCCGCCACCTATCCTTGAGCCACGCCGCCCGATGAGCGGCGAATGAGGACTTTATGAGCAAGACCAACGCTTCCCTGATGAAACGCCGCGAAGCCGCTGTACCGCGCGGTGTTGGCCAGATTCACCCGATCTTCGCCGAATCGGCGAAGAACGCCACCGTGACCGACGTTGAAGGCCGCGAGTTCATCGACTTCGCCGGCGGTATCGCCGTACTGAACACCGGCCACGTGCACCCGAAAATCATCGCGGCCGTGACCGAGCAGTTGAACAAGCTGACGCACACCTGCTTCCAGGTGCTGGCCTACGAGCCTTACGTGGAGCTGTGCGAAAAAATCAACGGCAAGGTCCCGGGGGATTTCGCCAAGAAAACCCTGCTGGTCACCACCGGTTCCGAAGCCGTGGAAAACGCCGTGAAGATCGCGCGTGCCGCCACCGGCCGTGCCGGCGTGATCGCGTTCACCGGCGCCTACCACGGTCGCACCATGATGACCCTGGGCCTCACCGGTAAAGTCGTGCCGTACTCGGCCGGCATGGGCTTGATGCCTGGCGGCGTGTTCCGCGCGCTGTTCCCGAATGAGCTGCACGGTGTGAGCGACGACGACGCCATCGCCAGCATCGAGCGTATTTTCAAGAACGATGCCGAGCCGCGTGATATCGCTGCGATCATCATCGAGCCGGTGCAGGGCGAAGGTGGTTTCTACGTCGCGCCCAAGTCGTTCATGAAGCGTCTGCGCGAGCTGTGCGACAAGCACGGCATTCTGCTGATCGCCGACGAAGTGCAAACCGGTGCCGGCCGTACCGGTACCTTCTTCGCCATGGAACAGATGGGCGTTGCCGCCGACCTGACCACCTTCGCCAAGTCCATTGCCGGCGGCTTCCCGCTGGCCGGTGTATGCGGCAAGGCCGAATACATGGACGCCATCGCCCCAGGCGGCCTGGGCGGCACCTACGCCGGTAGCCCGATCGCTTGCGCGGCCGCGCTGGCGGTGATGGAAGTGTTCGAAGAAGAGCACCTGCTGGACCGCTGCAAGGCGGTCGGCGAGCGTCTGGTCACTGGCCTCAAGGCGATCCAGGCCAAGTACCCGGTGATCGGCGAAGTGCGTGCCCTGGGCGCGATGATCGCGGTCGAGCTGTTCGAGAATGGCGACAGCCACAAGCCAAACGCGGCTGCCGTCGCCTCCGTAGTGGCCAAGGCGCGTGACAAGGGCCTGATCCTGCTGTCTTGCGGTACCTACGGCAACGTGTTGCGCGTACTGGTGCCGCTGACCTCGCCGGACGAGCAGTTGGAGAAAGGCTTGGCGATCATTGAAGAGTGCTTCTCCGAGCTGTAAGCGGAGGCTGGCCTGATCGACACAAAAAACCCGCTTCGGCGGGTTTTTTTGTACCGGTGGCAAGGAGCGCAAGGCCTGGAGGGCGACATAAATCCAAATGTGGGAGCGGGTGTGGCCACTGAGGGGGGCCGATCTCAGCCCGCCACCACGCGGTTCTTACCCAGGCGCTTGGCCTCGTACATGGCCGCATCGGCCCGGGCGAACAAACTATCCAGCGTCGAGTCTTGTTCGGTAAGGCTGGCCAGGCCCTGGCTGATGGTCACGCTGAAGGACTGGCCCGCATAGCTGAAGCTCAGCGCCTGAATTTCCTTGCCCAGCCGCTCGGCGACTTGCAGGGCCATTTCCGGCGAGCAACCGGGCAGTACGGCGGCGAATTCTTCGCCGCCAATGCGCCCGAACAGGTCGCCACGGCGCAATACGCTGCGCCCGCTCTCGGCGATACGGCGCAAGACCTGGTCGCCTTCGAGGTGGCCGTAGGTGTCGTTGACGTCCTTGAAGTCATCGATGTCCAGCAGCAGGAAGGCCAACGGCGCGCCTTGGGCGCAGGCGCTGTCGAAAGCCTGGTTGGCGCATTCGAAGAAGTGTCGGCGGTTGCTGCTCTGGGTCAGCACGTCGGTGGTGGCCAGGCGGTGCAGCTCCAGCTCCATCTGCTTTTTTTCGGTGATGTCTTCGGCCATGCCCACCACCACCAGCGGTTCGTCGGGGTCGGCCTGCTGGTTGATGTAGCACTTGTCGCTCAGCCAGCGGATCTGCCCGTCGGCGGTGATGATGCGGTACTCGCGGTCCTCCACGGTGCCCGTTTCCAGCACCCGCGCCAGGCTGTGTTCGGCGTAGTCGAGGTCTTCGGGGTGGATGCTGTTGCGCCATTCCCGATGGTCGGCAAGCAGCAGGCCGGCGGAGCGTCCGAATATCCGCTCATACGCGGGGCTCACGTAAAGTACGCGGCGGGTCTCCCAGTCGATGGCCCACAGCACCGCATTCACGCTGACCAGCAGCGAACTCAGCAACTGTTCGCGTTCACTCAAGCGCTCGACCTCACCCTGTGCATGCACCAGCGCCAGCAGGGTTGAAGCCGCAGCCGGGCGCGGGTGTCCAGCGACGGGTGGATCAGGCAAATAAGGCTTTTCGTGAACCATCGGCACAACTCTCTCTGGGCGCGCCGCAAGGTGGAGCAGCGGTCACAACAAGGGGCCACCATGATGGCGAAGTGTTCATTGAGAGAGGCTAATTGCGGTGAAGTTCCGTCAACTGGACCGATTGCCGGTGACCGAGAAATGACGCCAAAAAGCTGCTGGGTGGGAGGGAAAACCCTCCCACCGGGCGATCAGGCCGCCACAGGCCGCAGCGAGTAGGTCTTCAATTGATGGGCGAAATCCCGCAGGGACTGGATGCCGCTGGCCTCGGCTTCGTGCACCCATTCCTTGATGGCGGCGAGCATATCGTGGCCATTTGAACTGGTCTTCAGCCAGATCTGCTGCAGCGCCAGGCGCTTTTCGTAGATCACCTTCAGAGCCTGGCTGTGTTCCAGCATGCCCTGGATGCGTAGGTGATGGCGGTCATCCAGCAAGCTGGTTTCCCGCGACAGCAGGCGCTTGGCACGGTGGAACTGGTGGCGCACCGAGTGATCGACCTTTTCCAGCTCCTGCTTGACCAGCGGACCGATGACCAGCTTGCGGTACTGGGCCATGATCTGGAAGCGGTTGTTGAGGATCGCCATGGCGGTGTCCATGTCCAGGTGGCCCTTGCCTTCCACGCGATGGGCGATCGGGGCAACGCGTTGCACCTTGGCCAGGCGCAGGAAGCTGAAGACCTTGATCCACGCCCAGCCCAGGTCGAACTCCCATTTTTTCACCGACAGCTTGGCGGAATTGGGGTAGGTGTGATGGTTGTTATGCAGCTCTTCGCCACCCACGATAATGCCCCACGGCACCAGGTTGGTCGCCGCGTCGCGGCATTCGAAGTTGCGATAGCCCACCGCATGGCCCAGGCCGTTGATCACGCCGGCGGCCCAGAACGGAATCCACATCATCTGGATCGCCCAGATCGTGATGCCGATGGTGCCGAACAGCAGCAGGTCGATCACGCCCATGATCGCCACGCCCAGCAGCGGGTAGGGCGTGTAGATTTTGCGCTCGAGCCAGTCGTCCGGGCAGTTCTTGCCATAGATGCGCAGGGTCTCGGGGTTCTCGGCCTCGCTGCGGTACAGCTCGGCGCCTTTGCGCAGCACGGTCGACAGGCCTTTGATTACAGGGCTGTGCGGGTCGTCGACGGTTTCGCACTTGGCGTGATGCTTGCGGTGGATGGCGGTCCACTCGCGGGTGTTCTGCGCCGTGGTCAACCACAGCCAGAAGCGGAAGAAGTGTTTCAGGCCGGCATTGAGCTCCAGGGAGCGATGGGCTGAATAACGATGCAGATAGACGGTGACCGCAATAATGGTCACGTGGGTCATCAACAGAGTGACCGCCACCAGTTGCCAGGCTGACAGGTCAAGAAAACCGTTGTACCACATAGGCTGTATGGCCCTCAGATAAAGAAAAGAACAGCTCACGCATTATCACTAAGCCTACACAGAAAACCAGCCGCCCTTTCAGATAGAAGTGACTGGATGTTTCTTATTCTATAGTCCGCAGGCTTTGCAGGGCGATTCTGTTTTTTTGGTAAGCAATGGGCTGTTTTCATACCGAGGCGCGCTGGGTGTGTGGGGCGGGTGATCAGTTTTACTCAGCGGTTATTGATCGAGTTTCTCGATAATCCGAGCGGGCTGAACCACTGGTTACAGGGATGTGGTTTGCCAAGCGGGTGCCCCACGTGACGGCAGAAAATTCTTTCTGGTTATATAAGCATTCTTAAATAGTATTTTTAAGAATATCCGCGCTTATCTACTATCGCCCTCACGCCGCAAGCAGTGCCATCACTGTGCAGGCAACTTCATTTCAGGAGCGAGACCATGAGCGCATCTCTACGTAGCGTTGACGGCCAGGACGAAGCAGCCATCTTGCGCGAGATCCAGGCCGCCCTGCGCGATCTGCGGTTTGGCGCGGTGGAAATCACCGTGCACAACGCGCAAGTCGTGCAGATTGAACGCAAAGAAAAATTCCGCCTGCAGAACCCGGGTAACAAACCGAGCTAAGCAACAACGGCGATAGACCCGCAATTATAAGAAAAAGCCAACACCCCAGAATTTCAGGAGCTTCTATGTCGTCGATTCGCCGTTATGCCCTGGCCGCCCTGGCCAGCGCCGTGTTTGCAGGGTCCGCGGTTGCCAAGGATTACGAGTTGCTCAACGTCTCGTACGATCCGACCCGTGAGCTGTACCAGGACTACAACGCTGAGTTCAGCAGTTTCTGGAAACAGTCCCATCCCGGCGACAACGTCAAGATCCAGCAGTCCCACGGTGGTTCGGGCAAGCAGGGCCGTGCGGTGATCGATGGCCTGCGCGCCGACGTGGTCACCCTGGCCCTGGCCGGCGACATCGACGAAATCGCCAAGCTGGGCAAGACCCTTCCGGAAAACTGGCAGACCCGCCTGCCGGACGCCAGCACCCCGTACACCTCGACCATCGTGTTCCTGGTGCGCAAGGGCAACCCTAAAGGCATCAAGGATTGGGGCGACCTGATCAAGAAAGACGTGTCGGTGATTACCCCGAACCCGAAAACCTCCGGCGGTGCGCGCTGGAACTTCCTCGCCGCCTGGGCCTACGGCCTGAAAACCGGCGGCAGCGAAGCCAAGGCCCAGGAATACGTTCAAGCGCTTTTCAAGCACGTGCCTATCCTCGACACCGGCGCACGCGGTTCGACCATCACCTTCGTCAACAACGGTCAGGGTGACGTGTTACTGGCCTGGGAAAACGAAGCCTTCCTGGCCCTGAAAGAAGACGGCGGCGCCGACAAGTTCGAGATCGTCGTGCCTTCCCTGTCGATCCTTGCGGAGCCGCCTGTGGCGGTGGTCGACAAGAATGCCGAGAAAAAGGGCAACACCGAAATCGCCACCGAATACCTCAAGCACCTGTACAGCCCGGCCGGCCAGGAAATCGCGGCGAAGAATTTCTACCGCCCACGCGATGAAAAAGTCGCCGCCAAATACGCCCAGCAGTTCCCGAAACTGGACCTGGTGACTATCGACAAAGACTTCGGCGGCTGGAAAACTGCGCAACCGAAATTCTTTAACGACGGTGGCGTGTTCGACCAGATCTACACGGCGCAGTAGGCCAAATTAATAGGCGCGCGCTTTTCTGTGATCAGTTAAGCAAACGCAGTGCTTAAAGCAATGAAGATCAACTGTGGGAGCGGGCTTGCTCGCGAAGGCGGTTTGTCAGTGCCAAGTGTA
>JAFHKH010000122.1 GCA_016937595.1 Pseudomonas cedrina subsp. fulgida
CGATGGCTACCTGGCCTGAGAACGGACGCGGTCCTTGTGGGAGCTGGTTGCCTGCGATGGCGGTGGTCAGCACCTGCCAGGTGTCTGATACAGCATAGGTATCTACACAACCTTCAAAGGCTGAAGTTGCTCCTGTGGCGAGCGGGCTTGCCCCACGTTGGGCTGCGAAGCAGCCCCATTAGGCAGAATGCGGTGTATCAGACATTCCGCAGCGCCTGATTTTAGGTCTGCTTCGCAGCCCAACGCGGGCAAGCCCGCTCGCCACAGGGGAACTGGCCAGCCTGTGAAAAATGTGTAGTTCCGAGTACAGACAAAAATGCCCCGGTCTTTCGATCGGGGCATTTTTTTGTCTCTTCGCAGCGTTTAGGCAGCGATCGACAGCTTCAGCTTGTTCATCGCGCTTTTCTCAAGCTGACGAATCCGCTCGGCCGACACGTTGTACTTCTGCGCCAGGTCGTGCAGCGTGGCTTTTTCTTCCGCCAGCCAGCGCTGATAGAGGATGTCACGGCTGCGATCGTCCAGCACTTCCAACGCTTCGTGCAGGTTGTGGTTGGAGTTGTCGCTCCAGTCCGCATCCTCCAGCTGACGCGCCGGGTCGTACCGGTGGTCTTCGAGGTAGTTGGCCGGCGATTGGAAGGCGCTGTCGTCGTCCGCTTCGGCGGCCGGGTCGAAGGCCATGTCATGGCCGGTCAGACGACTTTCCATCTCGCGCACTTCACGGGGTTCCACGCCGAGGCTTTCGGCCACGCGGTGGACTTCCTCGTTGTTCAACCACGCCAGGCGTTTCTTCTGGCTGCGCAGGTTGAAGAACAACTTGCGCTGGGCCTTGGTGGTCGCCACTTTCACGATGCGCCAGTTGCGCAGGATGAATTCGTGGATTTCCGCCTTGATCCAGTGCACGGCAAACGACACCAGGCGCACACCCATCTCGGGGTTGAAGCGTTTCACGGCCTTCATCAGGCCGACGTTGCCTTCCTGGATCAGGTCAGCCTGGGCCAGGCCGTAGCCGCTATAGCTACGGGCGATATGTACGACAAAACGCAGGTGGGCGAGCACCATCTGCCGAGCCGCCCCCAAATCCTGCTCATAGTAGAGACTCTCGGCCAGTTCACGCTCCTGCTCAGGCGTCAGCAATGGAATGCTGTTGACCGTGTGCACATAGGCTTCCAGGTTCGCACCCGGCACCAAGGCATAAGCAGGTTGCAAAGAAGTGGTCATACGAAAAAACCTCCGACTCACATAACTCGTGCAGTTCAGCACTGCGAAAATTGACCTGGGAACCGTAGGACAAGTTCCCTATACCGCCAATACGGCCAATACAAACAAAACCGGATTAATCCGACATTAATTACTTCGGTGCCAGCTCACGCAAATGCCGTGCGACCGCAATCCACGCACCGATATACCCCAACAATACCGCGCCAAGCAAGAGGCTCAGACCATCGGCTACGGGCACGCCGGCCAGCGCGAAATCGCTGCCGTATAGCCCGGCGAGCCCGACTACCGCGTCATTCAGCCAGTCAAGGCCGAACGCCAGCACGCCCCAGGACAAAATCCCGGCACCGAAGCCATAAAGCGCGCCCATGTACAGAAAAGGACGACGCACATAGCTGTCTGTGCCGCCGACCAGTTTAATCACTTCTATCTCGGTGCGACGGTTTTCAATATGAAGACGAATGGTATTACCTATCACCAAAAGTAATGCAGACACCAGCAGCACCGTCAAACCGAACACAAAGCGGTCGCCCAGCTTGAGAATCGCCGCCAGGCGCTCTACCCAGACTAGATCAAGTTGCGCCTGTTGCACCTTGGGCAACGCTGCGAGTTTTTGTCGCAGGGCTTCCAGCGCGGTCTTGTCGACTTCGTTCGGCGTCACCAGCACCACGCCCGGCAGCGGGTTTTGCGGCAGTTCTTTAAGTGCCTCGCCCAGGCCGGACTGTTGCTGGAACTCTTCAAGGGCCTGGTCGCGACTGACGTACTCGGCATCCGCCACGCCCGGCATGTTTTTGATCTCGTCGCGCAGTGCTTCGCCTTGCTGGGGGCTGGCATCCAGGTTCAGGTACAGCGAAATCTGCGCCGCGCGCTGCCAGGACCCCCCCAGGCGCTCGACATTATTGAGCAGCAGCGACAAGCCCATCGGCAGGCTCAAGGCCACGGCCATCACCAGGCAGGTGAAAAAGCTGCCGATCGGTTGCTTGCCCAGGCGACGCAGGCTGTCGAGCAGGCTGGCGCGATGGCTTTCGATCCAGGCGCGCAGCAAGGTGCTGAAGTCAGGGCCGTCGTCGTCGTGATCGTGTTTTTTCTTCTTCGGTTGCGGATCGGCCGGTTTCGGCGCCACGCGCTCGGAAACTTTAGGGCTGCGTGTGGCACTCATACGCCGGCCTCCCCGTCACCGATCAGGCGGCCGCGTTGCAGGGTCAGCATGCGATGGCGCATGCGCGCGATCAGCGCCAGGTCGTGACTGGCGATCAGCACGCTGGTGCCCAGGCGGTTGATGTCTTCGAACACGCCCATGATCTCGGCCGCCAGGCGCGGGTCGAGGTTGCCGGTGGGTTCGTCCGCCAGCAGCAGCGCCGGGCGGTGCACGATAGCGCGGGCAATGCCGACGCGCTGTTGCTGGCCGGTGGAGAGGTCGCCGGGATAGAGGTCGGTCTTGTCAGACAACGCAACGCGCTCCAGGGCAGAATCCACACGCTTGATGATTTCGGCCTTGGACAGCCCGAGAATCTGCAATGGCAACGCGACGTTGTTGAACACCGTGCGGTCGAACAACAACTGGTGATTCTGGAACACCACGCCGATCTGACGGCGCAGGAACGGAATCTGTGCATTGCTGATGGTCGCCAGGTCCTGGCCCGCCAGCAGCAACTTGCCGGTCGTCGGGCGTTCCATGGCCAGCAACAGGCGCAACAAGGTACTTTTGCCGGCGCCGGAGTGACCGGTGACAAACAGGAATTCGCCGCGACGCACGCGAAAGCTCAGCTCATGCAAGCCCACATGCCCGTTGGCGTAGCGTTTACCGACCTGTTCAAATCGAATCATGAACGCTCCCGCTCGGCAAACAGTGCCTGTACAAAGGGTTCGGCTTCAAAGGTGCGCAGGTCGTCGATGCCTTCACCGACCCCGATATAACGAATCGGCAACCCGAACTGTTTGGCCAGGGCGAAGATCACCCCGCCCTTGGCCGTGCCGTCGAGCTTAGTCAACGCCAGGCCGGTCAGTTGCACCGTCTGGTTGAATTGCTTGGCCTGGCTGATGGCGTTCTGGCCGGTGCCGGCATCCAGCACCAGCAGCACTTCGTGCGGAGCGTCTGCGTCGAGCTTGCCGATCACGCGGCGGACTTTCTTCAGCTCTTCCATCAGGTTGTCTTTGGTGTGCAGGCGACCGGCGGTGTCGGCGATCAGCACGTCGATATTGCGCGCCTTGGCGGCTTGCACGGCGTCGAAGATCACCGAGGCGGAATCCGCGCCGGTGTGCTGGGCGATGACCGGAATCTTGTTGCGCTCGCCCCAGACCTGCAGTTGTTCAACCGCTGCGGCGCGGAAGGTATCACCCGCGGCCAGCATGACTTTCTTGCCTTCGGACTGCAGCTTCTTGGCCAGCTTGCCGATGGTGGTGGTCTTGCCGGCACCGTTGACGCCCACCACCAGGATCACGAACGGCTTGTTCGGGGTGATCACCAGCGGCGCTTCGACCGGTTTGAGCATGGCGGCCAGTTCGGCCTGCAGGGATTTGTACAGGGCATCGGCGTCAGTCAGTTGCTTGCGTGCAACCTTCTGAGTGAGGCTCTGGATGATCACGGCGGTGGCTTCGACGCCCACGTCGGCGGTGAGCAGGCGGGTTTCGATGTCTTCCAGCAGTTCGTCATCAATGACTTTCTTGCCCAAAAACAGGCTGGCCATGCCTTCGCCGATGCTGGCGCTGGTCTTGCTCAGGCCTTGCTTGAGGCGGGCGAAGAACCCGGTTTTGCTGGTTTCGGCAGGTGCGGCGACAGGTTCCGGCTCAATGACGGCGGGAGCTGTGGTCTCGACGATCACGTCGACCGGCTCGACCAGCGCGGGAATCGGCGGCGCAATGTGTTCGGCCTGCACGTCTTCAACCAAGGCAACGGGCTCTTCAGCCACCGGCAGGTCCGGCCACGGCTGGTGCTCTGGCTGTGGCTCCGGAGCGGCCTCGACTACCGGCTGCAGTACCGGTTCGGTCAACGGCAACACCACCGGCGCAGGGGTTTCGGCGACCGGCTCGGCTTCTATTACGGGCTGTGCCGCTACGTGCTCAACAGGCGGCTCGGGCTGAACCTGCGGCTGTTCCTCGACGGTTTCCTGCGGCTTCTTGCGCAGCCATCCGAACAGGCCTTTTTTCTCGCCAGCCGCAGCTGGGGTCTTCTTGTCGTCGTTGGAACCAAACATGGAGACGGCTATCTCAAGGTAGCGACGCGCCGAGGGGCGCGTCGGTAAATAAAATTCGATGCGTAACAGACTGTTTTTTAGCCAGCTCGTTCATGCGCAACATTTTGAAGGCCAAAATAGGGCCTCAACAAGACCGCCGCAGTGGCCGTCCTTAAGTCGGACCAGTATCCTAGCACCTCCTCGCCCGCCGACGCTAAGACCAAGCGGGCAGCCCAACAGGTTTAAAAACGAATGAATGCTCTAGCCCGCCGCGCCGCAGGCCTGCTGTTCAGTACAGTTTGTCTGCCTCTTTCAGCCTTGGCTGCCGACCCACAACCCACCCATGAATTCACCCTCGACAACGGCCTCAAGGTCGTCGTGCGCGAAGACCATCGCGCGCCGGTGGTGGTTTCCCAGGTCTGGTACAAGGTCGGTTCGAGCTACGAGACCCCGGGCCAGACCGGTTTGTCCCATGCCCTGGAACACATGATGTTCAAGGGCAGCGCCAAGGTGGGCCCAGGCGAAGCCTCGCTGATCCTGCGCGATCTGGGCGCCGAAGAGAACGCCTTCACCAGCGACGACTACACCGCCTATTATCAGGTGCTGGCCCGCGACCGCCTGGGCGTGGCCTTCGAGCTGGAAGCCGACCGCATGGCCAGCCTGCGCCTGCCGGCCGATGAGTTCAGCCGCGAGATCGAGGTGATCAAGGAGGAGCGCCGCCTGCGTACCGACGACAACCCGATGTCCAAGGCCTATGAGCGTTTCAAGGCCATGGCCTTCCCGGCCAGCGGCTATCACACGCCGACCATCGGCTGGATGGCCGACCTGGACCGCATGAAAGTCGAAGAGCTGCGCCACTGGTACCAGTCCTGGTACGTGCCGAACAACGCCACCCTGGTGGTGGTCGGCGACGTCACCCCGGACGAAGTGAAAAACCTGGCCCAGCGCTACTTTGGCCCGATCCCCAAGCGTGACGTACCGCCGGCCAAGATCCCGATGGAACTGGCCGAACCCGGCGAGCGCCAGTTGACGATGCACGTGCAGACCCAACTGCCGAGCGTGATCCTGGGCTTTAACGTACCGGGCCTGGCCACCGCCGAAGACAAACGCTCGGTGCAGGCCCTGCGCCTGATCTCGGCCTTGTTGGACGGCGGTTACAGCGCGCGTATCTCCGAGCGACTGGAGCGCGGTGAAGAGCTGGTATCCGCCGCCTCGACCCACTACGACGCCTACACCCGTGGCGACACACTGTTCATGCTCACCGCCACCCCCAACCAGCAGAAGAAGAAAACCGTCGCCCAAGCCGAAGCCGGCCTGTGGCGCCTGCTGGATGAGTTGAAAGCCAAGCCGCCGACCGCCGAAGAACTGGAGCGCATCCGCGCCCAGGTCATTGCCGGCCTGGTCTACCAGCGTGACTCCATCACCAGCCAGGCCACGGCCATCGGCTCGCTGGAAACCGTCGGCCTGTCCTGGAAACTGATGGACACCGAACTGGCTGACCTGCAAAGCGTGACCCCGGAAGATATCCAGAAAGCCGCGCGCACCTATTTCACCCGCGAACGTCTCAGCGTCGCCCATGTCTTGCCCCAGGAGACCGCTCATGAGTGATCGCAAAAGCAGCCGCCTGATCTTTCCCGGCCTGATCGCTGTCACCTTGATCGCTGCCAGTGCCGTGTATTTCCTGCGCCCGAACGAATCGGTGGCCAGCCCGGCGCTGGAAAAAGCCCAGTCGAGCAGCACCCTGCAATCCCTGGCGGAACTGGACGGCAAGGCGCCAACCAACCGCAAGCTCGACGTACAGAGCTGGACCACCGCCGAAGGCGCCAAGGTGCTGTTCGTCGAAGCCCATGAGTTGCCGATGTTTGACGTGCGCATTCTGTTCGCCGCCGGCAGCAGCCAGGACGGCAACGTACCGGGCCTGGCGCTGATGACCAACGCCATGCTCAACGAAGGCGTGCCGGGCAAGGATGTGAGCCAGATCGCCAGTGGCTTCGAGGGCCTGGGCGCGGACTTTGGCAATGGTGCATACCGCGACATGGCGCTGGTTTCCCTGCGCAGCCTCAGCGACAGCGATAAACGCGACGCCGCCCTCAACCTGTTTGACCAGGTGATCGGCAAGCCGACCTTCCCCGCCGACTCCCTGGCCCGGATCAAGAACCAGATCCTGGCCGGTTTCGAGTACCAGAAGCAGAACCCCGCCAAGCTGGCGAGCCTTGAGCTGTTCAAACGCCTGTACGGCGACCACCCTTACGCGCACCCGAGCGAAGGCACGCCGCAGAGTGTTCCGAAGATCACCCTGGCACAGTTGCAGGCGTTCCACACCAAGGCTTATGCGGCGGGCAATGCGGTGATTGCGGTGGTCGGCGACCTGACCCGCGCCGAGGCCGAAGCCATGACGGCCAAAGTTTCCGCATCGCTGCCAAAAGGCCCGGCCCTGGCGAAGATCGCCCCGCCGACGGAGCCCAAGGCTGGCCTGAGCCATATCGAGTTCCCGTCCAAGCAGACGCATCTGTTGTTCGCACAACTGGGTATCGACCGAGCCGACCCGGACTACGCAGCCTTGTCCCTGGGTAACCAGATCCTCGGCGGCGGTGGTTTCGGCACCCGCCTGATGAGCGAAGTGCGCGAAAAACGCGGCCTGACCTACGGCGTGTACTCCGGCTTCTCGCCGATGCAGGTGCGCGGCCCGTTCATGATCAACTTGCAGACCCGCGCCGAAATGAGCGGCGGCACCCTGCGCCTGGTCGAGGACGTCGTGGCCGATTACCTCAAGACCGGCCCGACGCAGAAGGAGTTGGATGACGCCAAGCGTGAGCTGGCCGGCAGCTTCCCGCTGTCGACCGCCAGCAACGCCGATATCGCCGGGCAGTTGGGCGCGATGGGTTTCTACAACCTGCCGCTGAGCTATCTGGAAGATTTCATGAAACAATCCCAGGCCCTGACCGTAGAACAGGTCAAGGCGGCAATGAACAAACACTTGAGCGCCGACAAGATGGTCATCGTGACCGCCGGCCCGACGATTGCGCAAAAGCCACTACCGCCCCCCACTGATAAACCCGCCGAGCAGCCGCTCGGGGTTCCGGAGCATTAATGGCCAGTTCATCTCGCCCGAAAAAACCTGTCCACAACGTGCATAACGGTGTGGGTCAACTGCGCATCATTGGCGGCGAATGGGCAGCCGCAAGCTGAGCTTCCCCGACGTCGTAGGCCTGCGCCCGACGCCAGACCGTGTGCGCGAAACCCTGTTCAACTGGCTCGCGCCGTACATCGCCGGCGCCAAGGTACTGGACCCGTTTGCCGGCAGCGGCGCGCTGTTCCTGGAGGCGCTGTCCCGTGGCCGCGTCCCAGGCCCAGGCGCTGGATGCGAGCAATGTCGCCGTCTCGAGCCTCAAGGAACACCTGGGCACCCTGCGTTGCACCAACGGCCAGGTGCAAACCGCCGACGCGCTGCGCTACCTGGAAACCCAGGCGGCCAGCGAGTACGACGTGGTGTTCCTCGACCCGCCGTTCAACCAGAACCTGCTGCCGAGCGTGTGCGCGCTGCTGGAAGAGCGCCAATGGCTGGCACCGGATGCGTGGATCTACACCGAAAGCGAGAGCGCGCCGTCGACCCTCGGCCTGCCGGGCGCCTGGCGCCTGCACCGGGAACAGAAGTCCGGGCGGGTGTATTACGCGCTGTGGCATCGCAACGTCGCCTGACCTCTTTGCGGTGAGCGGGCTTATTGTGGTGAGCGGGCTTAGCGGGCTTTATGTGGCGAGCGGGCTTGCCCCGCGTTGGGCTGCGAAGCGGCCCCATCAAGCACACCGCGTTAATCAGTTAGAACACTTTTGCCGGTTTTGGGCTGCTACGCAGCCCAACGCGGGGCAAGCC
>JAFHKH010000123.1 GCA_016937595.1 Pseudomonas cedrina subsp. fulgida
CTGATCCACCGCATTCGCGAGCAAGCCCGCTCCGACATTTGATTTACATCGCTCTCAAGACTTCATATGTCTGTCGGTACTTTCGCCTTCTCCCGCGCATCCTCCCGGCTGATCAACCCCGCGCTGACCAACCCCTTCAAACTCATATCCAGCGTCTTCATCCCCAGCGCCCCACCGGTCTGGATCGCCGAGACCATTTGCGCCCCCTTGTCCTCGCGGATCAGATTGCGGATGGCCGGCGTGCCCAGCATGATTTCGTGAGCCGCCACCCGCCCGCCGCCGATCTTTTTCACCAGCACCTGAGACACCACCGCCTGCAGCGATTCCGACAGCATCGAGCGGACCATGGCCTTTTCCCCCGCCGGGAACACGTCCACCAGCCGGTCCACGGTCTTGGCCGCCGAGCTGGTGTGCAAGGTGCCGAATACCAGGTGCCCGGTCTCCGCGGCGGTCAGTGCCAGGCGGATGGTTTCCAGGTCGCGCAACTCTCCTACCAGGATCACATCCGGGTCTTCCCGCAGGGCGGAACGCAGCGCGGTGGAAAAATCATGCGTGTCGCGGTGTATCTGTCGCTGGTTGATCAATGCCGTCTTGGGCACGTGGATGAATTCGATAGGGTCTTCCAGGGTCAGGATGTGCTGGCGCCGATGCTGATTGAGAAAATCGACCATTGCCGCCAGGGTGGTGGTCTTGCCTGAACCGGTCGGCCCGGTCACCAGGACCAGGCCGCGTGGCAGTTGGGCGATACGCTCGAACACTTCGCCAAGGCCGAGGCTTTCCAGGCTCCGCACCTCGGAGGGGATGGTACGAAATACCGCGCCCATCCCCCGATCCTGCCGAAACACGTTCACCCGGAACCGCGCCACGCCCGGCAGTTCGAAGGCAAAATCCGTATCAAGAGATGTTTCGAAATCCTTTTGTTGGTAGCGATTGAGTAACGGGCTCAATAAGTCCGCCACTTGCGGGGGCGAGAGCACCGGCCAATCCAGCGGCCACACCTCGCCATCGACCCGCAGCATCGGCGCCAGGCCAGCCGACAAATGCAGGTCGGAGGCGCCACGGCGCACGCTGGCCGTGAGTAGTTCAGTGATATCCATAGGGCTTTCCATTTCCAGTAGAATGCCGCGGACTCCATATCCACGGGCGCATCTTGAATGTCGACGATAGCAGACAATATCGGCCTGGTTAGCCAGCGCATCCGCGCCGCAGCCGACGCCGTGCAACGTGACGCAAATAGCATCCACCTGCTGGCCGTGAGCAAGACCAAACCCGCCGAGGCCGTGCGCGAAGCCTACGCCGCCGGAATCAGCGACTTTGGCGAGAACTACCTGCAGGAAGCCTTGGGCAAACAAGTCGAATTAACCGACCTGCCCTTGAGTTGGCACTTCATCGGCCCCATTCAATCGAACAAGACGCGCGCTATCGCCGAGAATTTCGCTTGGGTACATTCCGTGGACCGCCTGAAAATCGCTGAACGCCTGTCCGAACAACGCCCGGCCGAGCTGCCGCCGCTGAACATCTGCATCCAGGTCAACGTCAGTGGCGAAGCCAGCAAGTCCGGCTGTACACCCGCCGACCTGCCGGCCCTGGCCAATGCCATCAGCGCCCTGCCGCGCTTGAAGCTGCGTGGTTTGATGGCGATCCCCGAGCCGACTGAAGAGCGCGCCGCGCAAGATGCAGCGTTCGCCGCCGTACGCGAGCTGCAAACACATTTGAATCTGGCGCTGGACACACTTTCCATGGGCATGAGCCACGACCTCGAGTCGGCCATCGCCCAAGGCGCGACCTGGGTGCGGATCGGTACCGCCCTGTTTGGCGCCCGCGACTACGGCCAGCCATGAACATGGCTGACTTCCATCTGAGTAAGGACCTGTCATGAGCGACACGCGTATTGCCTTTATCGGCGCCGGTAACATGGCCGCCAGCCTGATCGGTGGCCTGCGGGCCAAAGGCCTGGATGCCGCGCAGATCCGCGCCAGCGACCCGGGCGCCGACACCCGCGCCCGCGTCAGCGCCGACCATGGCGTCGAAACCTTTGCCGACAACGCCGAGGCCATCCAGGGCGTTGATGTGATCGTGCTGGCGGTAAAACCGCAGGCCATGAAGACCGTATGCGAAAGCCTGCGCCCAAGCCTGCAGCCGCACCAACTGGTGGTGTCCATTGCCGCCGGCATCAACTGCGCCAGCCTGAATAACTGGCTCGGTGCCCAGCCGATCGTGCGCTGCATGCCCAATACGCCGGCGCTGGTCAGTCAGGGCGTGAGCGGGCTGTACGCCACCGCCGAAGTGAGCGCCGAACAACGCGACCAGGCCCAGGAGCTGCTGTGCGCCGTGGGCATCGCCCTGTGGCTGGAACAGGAACAGCAACTGGACGCGGTCACCGCCGTGTCCGGCAGCGGCCCGGCCTATTTCTTCCTGCTGATCGAGGCCATGACCGCCGCCGGCGTAAAACTGGGCCTGCCCAGGGACGTTGCCGAACAACTGGCCGAACGGACCGCCCTGGGCGCCGCGCACATGGCGGTCGCCAGTGACGTGGACGCCGCCGAGTTGCGCCGCCGCGTGACCTCCCCCGGTGGCACCACGCAAGCGGCCATCGAATCGTTCCAGGCCGGGGGCTTTGAAGCCCTGGTCGAAACAGCATTGACCGCCGCCGCGCACCGCTCGGCCGAACTCGCCGAACAACTGGGCAAATAAGGAGCCAACATGATTGGTTTGAACACCGCAGCCGTCTACGTGCTGCAAACCCTCGGCAGCCTGTACCTGCTGATCGTGCTGCTGCGCTTCGTGCTGCAACTGGTACGCGCCAACTTCTATAACCCGCTCTGCCAGTTCATCGTCAAGGCCACCCAGCCGCTGCTCAAGCCGTTGCGCCGGATCATCCCGAGCCTGTTTGGCCTGGACATGTCGTCGCTGGTGCTGGCGATCCTGGTGCAGTTGGCCTTGATGGCCCTGACCCTGCTGTTGACCTACGGCACCACCGGCAACTTCCTCCAATTGCTGGTCTGGGCGATTATCGGCGTGACCGCGCTGTTCCTGAAGATCTTCTTCTTCGCCATGATCATCAGCGTGATCCTGTCCTGGGTCGCGCCGGGCAGCCACAACCCGGGCGCCGAGCTGGTGAACCAGATCTGCGAGCCGGCCCTGGCGCCGTTCCGCCGTTTGCTGCCGAACCTGGGCGGCCTGGATATCTCGCCGATCCTGGCGTTCATGGTGCTCAAGTTGCTGGACATGCTGGTGATCAACAACCTGGCGACGATGACCGGGATGCCGGACATCCTGCGCATGCTCATCTAAACGCGGATCAAATGTGGGAGCGGGCTTGCTCGCGAATGCAGTGTGTCAGTCACCGAATACATAGACTGACACTGCGCCTTCGCGAGCAAGCCCGCTGCCACATTTACGAACTGAGCACTGAATTGAATCCCCGCAGGCCTTCGCTTGCCGCTAGCCCCCCCGGTCTTTAGACTTACGCCTCATTTAAACGAGAGCAGGGTCGATGCCAACTGCCTTTCCCCCCGATTCTGTTGGACTGGTCGTGCCCCAAGTGGCGCACTTCAGCGAACCGCTGGCCCTGGCCTGTGGCCGTTCGCTGCCCGCCTACGACCTGATCTATGAAACCTACGGCCAACTGAACGCCACGGCGAGCAATGCCGTGCTGATCTGCCATGCCTTGTCCGGCCATCATCACGCCGCCGGTTTCCACTCGGTCGACGAGCGCAAGCCCGGTTGGTGGGACAGCTGCATCGGCCCCGGCAAGCCCATCGACACCAGCAAATTCTTTGTGGTCAGCCTGAACAACCTCGGCGGCTGCAATGGTTCCACCGGTCCCAGCAGCCTCAACCCGGAAACCGGCAAGCCGTTCGGCGCCGACTTTCCAGTGCTGACCGTGGAAGACTGGGTGCACAGCCAGGCGCGTCTGGCAGACCTGCTGGGCGTCAACCAGTGGGCCGCCGTGATCGGCGGCAGCCTGGGCGGCATGCAGGCGCTGCAATGGAGCATCACCTACCCGGACCGCGTGCGCCACTGCCTGGCCATTGCCTCGGCCCCCAAGTTGTCGGCGCAGAACATTGCCTTCAACGAAGTGGCGCGCCAGGCCATCCTCACCGACCCTGAATTCCATGGCGGCTCGTTCCAGGAGGCCGGCGTCATTCCCAAGCGCGGCCTGATGCTGGCGCGGATGGTCGGGCATATCACCTACCTGTCCGATGATTCGATGGGCGAAAAATTCGGCCGTGGCCTCAAGAGCGAAAAGCTCAACTACGACTTCCACAGCGTCGAATTCCAGGTGGAAAGCTACCTGCGTTATCAGGGCGAGGAGTTCTCCGGGCGTTTCGACGCCAACACCTACCTGCTGATGACCAAGGCCCTGGACTATTTCGACCCGGCGGCGAGCCACGGTGACGACCTGGCGAAAACCTTCGAGCACGCCACGGCCAAGTTCTGCGTGATGTCCTTCACCACCGACTGGCGCTTTTCGCCGGCGCGCTCGCGCGAGCTGGTGGATGCCCTGATGGCGGCGAAGAAAGATGTCTGCTACCTGGAGATCGACGCCCCGCAAGGCCACGACGCCTTCCTGATCCCGATCCCGCGTTATTTGCAGGCCTTCAGCAACTACATGAACCGCATAACTTTGTGAGAACGCCATGAGAGCCGACCTGGACATCATCCAAGACTGGATCCCCGCCGGCAGCCGCGTGCTCGACCTGGGCTGCGGCGATGGCGAACTGCTGAGCTGGCTGCGCGACCACAAGCAAGTCACCGGCTACGGCCTGGAAAACGACCCGGACAATATCGCCCAGTGCGTGGCCAAGGGCATCAACGTGATCGAGCAGGACCTGGACAAGGGCCTGGGCAACTTTGCCAGCAACAGCTTCGATATCGTGGTGATGACCCAGGCCCTGCAAGCGGTGCACTACCCCGACCGCATCCTCGACGAAATGCTGCGCGTCGGCCGCCAGTGCATCATTACGTTCCCCAACTTCGGGCACTGGCGCTGCCGCTGGTACCTGGCCACCAAGGGCCGCATGCCGGTCTCGGACTTCCTGCCCTACACTTGGTACAACACGCCGAACATCCACTTTTGCACCTTCGAAGACTTCGAAGCCCTGTGTGGCGAACGTGAAGCCAAGGTGATCAACCGCCTGGCCGTCGATCAACAGCACCGCCACGGCTGGGCGAGTAAGCTATGGCCCAACCTGTTGGGCGAAATCGGTATCTACCGGGTCAGCAGTCCTGGCCTGACCGACCACAAGATTGCCGTCTAATCATCTTCAAGAGGGACGTTCATGAGTCGCTTGGCTATTTTTCTACTGACCGCGTGCCTGGGCGCCAGCGCCATGGCGGCGGACACTATTGACGCTAACCGCAAGAAAGACTTCGGTGATATCACCGTTCACTACAACACGTTCACTTCAAGCTTCCTGCCGCCGGAGACCGCGCAAAAAGTCGGCGTGGTGCGCAGCAAAGAGAAGGGGTTGATCAATGTGACGGTGATCAAGGGCGTCACCCCCGTCGCGGCCCAAGTGACCGGCACCATCAAGGACCTGGGCGGCAAGAGCGAAATCCTGACGTTCAAGCAAATCGAAGAGAAAGGCGGCATCAGCTACCTCGCGCCCTATGCCGTGACGCAGCGCGAATACAAGACGTTTACCATCAATGTGGAAACCGGCGGTAAAGCCCACAGTTTCCAATTCAACCAAGAACTGTTTCCGGCCGACCGATGAACCTCACCCAACTCGTACTGGCCAGCCATAACGCCGGCAAACTCAAAGAACTCCAGGCCATGCTTGGTGATTCCGTGCAACTGCGCTCGATTGGCGAGTTCAGCCAGGTGGAGCCGGAAGAGACCGGCCTGTCGTTCGTCGAGAACGCCATCCTCAAGGCACGCAATGCCGCACGCATCTGCGGCCTGCCGGCGCTGGCG
>JAFHKH010000124.1 GCA_016937595.1 Pseudomonas cedrina subsp. fulgida
GGGGTAACGGGTACTGCGTGAGGCTTGAGGGGCGGAGTGGTAGGTGCTTGCTCCAGCGCAGGCCTCAGGTCTGGCTCTTCGTCCCTGTGTAAAGGGATATTGCAGGCCCGATTTACCCGCGCATTATAGGGAAAAAATCGGCTTTGTGTTGGGGCGGATTGTCTCGGTGGGCGGAGAAAAAGGTGGGGATTTGGACGAGAGCGAGGGTTTGCAGGGTGTTGCGGGATAGGAAATTTTTGACGGGCGGTGGCGGTATTTATCTGGGGAGGAGAAGGGAGTGATTGCAGGGGTGCAGCATCTACCGTCTTCGCGAGCAAGCCCGCTCCCACATTTGATGGTGGTGCATTCAAGGCGGGTTCCTGGCCGCAGGAACGATGTGCTGCGGCGCCAGGATCCGGGTTGAATCTGAATAACCAAGTGATTACCCGTTAGAGCAACCATTACCCATTACATGATAATTAAGAATATGACGCTGGCCGTGCGAATCTTCATATTCCATCTTTGCCGGTACCACTTTGCAGACGTCCGGGATGTTGCTTGTGGACAACACTTTGGCCACATCCAGGTGGCTGCTGTAGGTGTAGTGATCCACAATCGGCGCAGCCTGGGTGGCTGCTTGGGTCGCGGCTTCGTCGGCCAGGGCGGCGGTTGCAAACAGGCTGCTCAGGGCTATTGCTACTAATACTTTCATTTTCTCTAGACCTTCTTCAGGGCGAAAGGGGTCACGTGGCCCTTATGAGGCCGCGTGCGTAACTGGGTGTCGGGATGTTCGGATTAACGTTGCCTTCGTGGGGGCTGTTACGGTGTTAATCACAGTGCCTTGGTTGGCGAAGTTGATTTTAGGCGTGCGGGTTTTATTCATATACCCGTGGTTTTGATAAACACTGTTGGCGGTTTTTGTAACAATCGGCCGATGAAGGTTTTTTCACCTCGGCGCAGAGCGCCACAGGCCGCGGGCCAGAGCGGGTTGCGGGTATGGCAGGGCAATCTGTAGGGTCTTGTTACTACCATCGTCGAATGGTTCTATAGGCCCGCCCCGGCTACAACGGGGCCATACAACAACAACTATGTCACCGAGGTAAGAAAGATGAGTGCGGCTTCCCTGTACCCCGTTCGCCCCGAAGTAGCAGCCAATACGCTGACCGACGAGGCGACCTACAAGGCCATGTACCAGCAGTCGGTGGTCAACCCCGATGGTTTCTGGCGCGAGCAAGCCAAGCGTCTCGACTGGATCAAGCCTTTCACCACGGTGAAGCAAACCTCGTTCGACGATCACCATGTCGACATCAAATGGTTCGCCGATGGCACCTTGAACGTTTCCTACAACTGCCTGGACCGTCACCTCGCCGAGCGTGGCGACCAGGCAGCGATCATCTGGGAGGGCGATGACCCTGCCGAGAGCCGCACCATCACCTACCGCGAGCTGCACGAAGAAGTCTGCAAGTTCGCCAACGCCCTGCGCGGCCAGGATGTGCATCG
>JAFHKH010000125.1 GCA_016937595.1 Pseudomonas cedrina subsp. fulgida
GGCGACACCCGCGAGGGTGCCGCCCTTTTTGCAACTGCCGGCTTTTTACAGCTTGGCCGACAACAACGCTTCCAGCTTCTCCTGGTCCCGAGCAAACTGACGAATCCCCTCCGCCAACTTCTCAGTCGCCATCGCATCCTCGTTGGACTCCCAACGGAATTGCGCTTCAGTCATATGCACGCGGGCCTCGCCAGCATGCCCTGGCGACAGCTTACGCTCCAGCTTGCCTTCATCCGCCGCCAGCTTCTCCAGCAGGTCCGGGCTGATGGTCAGGCGATCGCAGCCCGCCAGCTCTTCGATCTGGCTCAGGTTGCGGAAGCTCGCCCCCATCACCACGGTCTTGTAGCCGTTAGCCTTGTAGTAGTTGTAGATGCGCGTGACCGACTGCACGCCCGGATCATCGGAACCGCTGTAGTCGTTGCCGTTGGCCTTCTTGTACCAGTCGTAGATACGGCCCACGAACGGCGAGATCAGGAACACGCCCGCCTCGGCACAGGCCACGGCCTGAGCGAACGAGAACAGCAGGGTCAGGTTGGTTTGGATGCCTTCTTTTTCCAGCTTCTCCGCCGCGCGGATGCCTTCCCAGGTGGACGCGATCTTGATCAACACGCGGTCACGGCTAACGCCGGCCTTGTCGTACAGGTCGATCAGACGGTGCGCACGCTTGAGTATCGCGTCTTCGTCGAACGACAAACGGGCATCCACCTCGGTGGAAATACGGCCCGGCACCACCTTGAGAATCTCCTGGCCCACCGCCACTGCAAAACGGTCACTGGCCAGGCCTACGTCACCGTTGCAGTCCTGCACACACTCATCCAGCAGCTTGGCATAACCCGCAATCGATGCGGCCTTGAGCAGCAGGGAAGGGTTGGTGGTAGCGTCTTGCGGCTTGAGCTTGGCGAGTGTGGAAAAATCGCCGGTATCGGCTACAACGGTGGTGAATTGCTTGAGTTGTTCCAGCTTGGAAGTCATGGGCGTGCTCTGTCCTGTGGGTCTGATGACATTACCCGAGCGCCGACAGGCGCTCAAGGGCGCAAATGCGTTCGATCGTTTGCGAGGGCAACAACCTGAAAACAGCCGTTTGAATAGCGGCCATACTGCTCAATAAGAGGCCAAAACCGTCGCCAGGTTCAACCCAATTCCACCCAGACAACGCCCCCCCTGCGGCAGCTGGCTCGCCTGCGATGGCAACCGCCCAGCCACTGAGCCTCTCCCTGACACACATCACCAAAATGTGGCAGACAACACACACCCTGTGGGAGCTGGCTTGCCTGCGATGCCGGCCGCACAGCCACTGAGTATTCCCTGACACACATCACCCCAAAAATGTGGGAGCGGGCTTGCTCGCGAAAGCGGCGTATCAGTCACCCAATAAACCAACGGATGCTCAAGCCACCCAACTCACCGCCCCTCCAACAACCCCCCCGCCTGATCCAGCAACGCCAACGGATCACTCGCCTTATGAATATCCACCGACAACAACTGCCTGAACTTGCGAGCCCCCGGAAACCCCGTCCCCAGCCCCAACACATGCCGCGTGATATGGTGCATCGTCCCGCCCGAAGCCAAATGCTCAGCAATATAAGGCCGCAACCGCGCCAACACCTCAGCCCGCCCAATCACTGGCGCCTCACTGCCAAACACCTGCTGATCCACCTCCGCCAGCAAATACGGATTGTGATAAGCCTCCCGCCCCAGCATCACCCCATCAAACGTCTGCAGATGCTCAAGGCACTGCTCCAGCGTCTTGATCCCGCCGTTCAGCACAATCTCCAACTCAGGAAAATCCCGCTTCAACTGCGCCGCCACGTCATAGCGCAACGGCGGAATATCCCGGTTCTCCTTCGGCGACAACCCCTCCAGAATCGCAATCCGCGCATGCACCGTAAAACTGGTGCAGCCCGCATCCTTCACCGTCCCGACGAAATCACACAACTGCGCATAACTGTCCCGCCCATTGATCCCGATACGATGTTTCACCGTCACCGGAATCGACACCGCATCACGCATCGCCTTCACGCAATCGGCCACCAGAGCAGGATGAGCCATCAGGATCGCGCCGATCATATTGTTCTGCACGCGATCGCTGGGGCAGCCTACGTTCAGGTTCACTTCGTCATAACCGGCGGCTTCGGCCATGCGAGCGCAGGCGGCCAAATCAGCCGGAACGCTGCCGCCTAACTGAAGAGCCAACGGATGCTCGGCTTCGTTGTGGCGCAGAAAACGCTCATGGTCGCCGTTGAGAATAGCGCCAGTGGTGACCATCTCGGTGTAGAGCAGGGTGTGTTTGGAGAGCAGACGCAGGAAGTACCGGCAGTGGCGGTCCGTCCAATCCATCATGGGGGCGACGGAGAAGCGGCGGGAGAGTGGAGCGGTTTGTAGGGGCATTGGGGATCTGAGCCAGCGAGGTGAATGGCGCGCAGTTTATCAGGGATGAATCTTAAGCGTCGCAGAGGCATGATCCGCCTCTTTCACCACTTCAAACGAGGACGTTGTCGTGTGTGGAATACACCGAGGATCTGCAGGTGGTCACCGCGCACCCGGTAAGGGATCAGATAAGACCAGTTGGGTACCGCCCATTCGCGAGTGTTTTTGACTCGACCTTCACGACCCATGGAGGGAAACTGAGTCAGTTTGTCGACGCTGGCGAAAATAGCGTCAGAGAAGTCGTCAGCCGCCTGTGGATTTTCGAGAGCTATATAGTTTGCTTCGTCTTCCAGATTTTTGAGTGCTTTTTCAAGCCACTCAACCCGCATTCCGACTCCAGCGCCTAGCGCGCATGGCTGCCACTTGGTCTTGGGTGGCGAATTTGCCTTGATCGGCTTCTTTAACTGCCAACTCGATCTGAGTGGTCAGTGTTTTTTCGTGTTCGATGTAGTCGCGAAGAACGTCCATCGCCAGGTAGGTTGCAGTCTGGCCGTTGGTTTTGGCCAGATCAGTGAGAGAATTGGATAGGTCTTCCGGCAGGTTTAGGGAGATCCCAGTCATGGCGGCCTCGATGGTGGATGGTTGTGGTGCATCTTACACCTTGGAGCGCTGGGGTGAATCGGCAGCCCGTCGAGAGATGTGTCTGGGAGTGAATCGTTTGCTTTTCCTCTGTCAACTCGAAGCTGGGTATCGTGGTCTGACCCCGATATCCCACTTGAGAAACTTCCCACGCTTTTCTCAGCTTGCCCCTCAGACCACCCCTAGCTAACCTCCTCAAGCCGCTACCAATCCAGCGGCCGGATGTGGAAGTCCGTACCAAGCTAAGACGCAATCGTCACAAACACCTACCGGCGTTTTTTTACGTCTGTATCATGTGTTTCGGCGGCTGTGCGCGGGGCACTTCGGTGCGCCGGGTCCTTAGCCCTGGTCTTCCACACCTGCGTACAGCTGCCACCTCTCATGTGGAAGTGAGACTGGCAGTTCCTGAATAGTTAAGGAGCTTCGCCATGTACAAGGTCACGCCTAATCCGCCTTATGCTTCAAACGCTGCATCCTCTGATGCCAAGCTTCAAGCCGCAGCTCAGCGAGCAATCGAGCATCACTTGCCCCCATCTGACAACACTACCCCTGTCGACCAACCAACCGGCAACCTATTCCTTGTCAGCCCCAACATAGACACCGAAACCCTCTTGGCCAACGCCTCCGAAAACCTCGCATCCGCCAACCAAATGGCCGCAACCCTGGCTTTCGACCTCGACGAATCCCAACGCTCCATCGCCCTTGGAATCCAGCAGTTGATCGAGTTGAGCGCGCTACTCGTCGACCGAGCGCAGGAGCAAGTCGCGCCAGCGGCCTGACAATCGCAGCCTGCCGCCTTACCCCAAGGCGGCAACCTGAACCTACCCTGTCACCCCGCAAAGTTTCATCATCCCCGCTGCAGTTGAGGTCTACGATCTTCCTTAAGAGAGGGGCCCCATGCCTCCAGCCCACAGGGAGCTAAAAAATGATCTCGAACCTCATCAAAGTCGTGATGATCACCGGCACATTACTGTTAAGCGCTTGTTCGTCAGGGTCATCCGGCGTGAATAGCGACCCTTGTTTTAGCGGCGGATGCCAGGCATTCGGCGACCACAGCCCCAACAAAGCCGCCAGGATGAATTTCGGCGGCAGTGGGCTTGGCAGCAGTTATGGTGAGTATGGTTCTGGCTTGTTGCACGACGATTGAATAGCAGTGGGCTGCTGCCGCAGCCCAACGGGAGCAAGCTCCCTCGCCACAGGGGTTAGCTCGTGACAACGCGCCCTTTATGGAAAATCTCACGCCGCGCCCGTCGGCTGATATTTTCATGCTTGCTCGCCGCATACACCTCGTCAAACCGCTCGCGATCAACGCCGGCATAGTGGGCCAACTCGTCCGCCACCATCCGGTCGTAGTCTTCCTCGATCACGAAGCGAAAAACTTCCCTGCGATAATAAAACCCAAACTGAAACCCCAGCACTTCGCTCAGGTGATCCGTTTGCGTAAGGAAGCAGTTTTCCAGGTCGATTGCCTTGGTGAGCGTGGGTTGCGACAGGTTGATCATCACATTGTTGGCCCAGAAGTCCATGTGCACGATGTCTCTGCTGTGCAGGGCGCGCAGCAATGCGAACGACGCGGTGATCAGGTTGTGGATGTCGCGCTTTTGCTTGAGCCATTCCAGTCCGTTGAGGTAGCCGTCCAGCATCTCGGTGAAGATGAAGAATTCCTGGATCAAGCCAAGCACCGACTTTCTATAACCAAAGCCATACAGGCCGGCGACTGGAGCGCCGCGTTTTTGTGCGCGGAAGGTGTTGATGACTTCTTCCACCGGCCAGTCGAATGTCCCGTCGCGTTTTGGACGGCCGAACGTGACTCGCAGTTTTGGCTTGAGGCTGTCGAGGGGCTGGGATTTGGCGAACAGGTCGTTCTCCAAGCCTTTCAGCGGGGCACTGACGCGGTCTTTTAATGCGTAGCGACTGTCGATCAGGTCCTGGATCGCCTGCTGGGCAATTTCATCGGTGCCCCGTGAGGTGAAGACCGTGGCGTTTCGATGGTTCAGTGTCGAGGGAAAGCTCTGGCGCACAGTTTTGTCAGGAAAGCTCAAAAGACATCCTTGTCATCGCGTGAATATGACAAGGATGTTACATGCACAGAACGTTGGTTCCAACCTGAACGTAGCCTGAACGAAAGCTAAATAACGCGACACCAAGGCTTTTCTTGTCCTGTTGCGCTCATTGCCCACCCCGCATCCGTCGCGCGATCAGATAAACCCCGAGCCCGATCAACGCAGTGACCGCGCCAATATACCCAGTGCTCGTCCACCCCAACCCCGCCGAAATCGCCATCCCACCAAACCACGGCCCCAGCGCATTCGCCAGGTTAAACGCCGCATGGTTGGAGGCCGCCGCCAGGCTTGGCGCTTCATGCGCAATATCCATCAAGCGAATCTGCAGTGGCGCAGCCATGGCGACCATGGTGCCAACCAACCCCATGCTCAGCAGCACGCCCCACAGCGACGACGCGGCGAAGGGGAAGAACAGCAGCACCGCCATCGACCACACCAGGATCAAACCCACCGCGCGAAATTGCAGGCGATCAAACAGCTTGCCGCCGGCGATGTTGCCGATGATCCCGCCCACGCCAAACGCGGCGAGGCCGAACGGAATCCACTGTGGCGAGACTTTGGTCACTTCCAGCATGGTCGGCGCCAGGTAGCTGAACACGCAGAACATCCCGGCAAAGCCGATCGCGCCAATGGACAGCGCCATCCACACTTGCGGTTTGGTGAAGGCGCGCAGTTCCTTGCGCGGGTCGCTGCGTTGTTCGTCGTGGCGGTGAGGCACGAATTGCCAGACCAGAGCGATGGTGCACAGGGCAATCACGCTGACCAGGGCGAACGCCGAGCGCCAGCCCAGGTGTTGGCCGAGGAAGGTGGCGATGGGGTTGCCGAGCAGCATGGCCAGGGTCAGGCCCATCATCACGCGGGCCACGGCGCCGGCGCGTTTGTCGTTGGGCACCATGCTGGAGGCGACGACGGCGGCAATGCCGAAGTAGGCGCCGTGGGGCAGGCCGCTGATAAAGCGAAAGGCCACCAGCGAACCAAAGGTCGCCGTGAACGCCGTTGCCAGGTTGCCCAAGGCATACAGCCCCATCAACAGCAGCAGCATATGTTTGCGCAGCAGCTTGGCGCCGAGGATGGCGAGCAGTGGGGCGCCGACCATCACGCCCAGTGCGTAGGCGCTGATGGCGTGGCCGACCTGGGGTTCGCTCAAACCCAGGTTCTGGGCGATGTCGGGCATCAGGCCCATGATGGCGAATTCACCGGTGCCGATCGCGAAAGCGCCCACGGCCATGGCAGCTTCCATTTTGGCGGCGCTGCGCGCGGGCAGCACGTGCCCGGATGTTTGCTGGTTAGTCATGGAGCGCTCTGTGTGGAGGGTGGCACGAAAGGCGGCCGCCGATGCTACGCAAGCAGCGGCGAAGGTGTCTAGAACAGCCTTTTGCCTGAGAGTTCCACGCCTGTGACTCCACGTCGCGCCTGATTGCCTTGACAGCGGCGGGTTAAAAGCCGCGATTTAGAGCTGTCAATTGGCCAAACGGCGCATAAACGCCGTTTGCCGTGATATTCTGCGCGCCGTCCTGGTCCAGCTTCCCGGGTGCGTACATCCGTATACGCCCCCGCGAGTGGCCGTCGCCCAGGTAGCTGAAGCCAATAATGATAAGAAGTCAGCGCAGAACGGACATAAAAGTGAGGTCGATACGTCGGTCTTGTGTGCTCACCCTGCGGCCTTGAAGAAGCGGGCGGCAGGGCGGATGGCGTTTTATCATAGGTGCTACTGATGTTTAAGAAAGTAAACACTGCCCTGCTGGGGCTGGCTTTGTCGATGGGGATCACGTCCGTTCAGGCGGAAGAGGCAAAGAAAGTCGATGTGCTGCTGATTGGCGGCGGCATCATGAGTGCGACCCTGGGTGTCTGGCTCAACGAGCTGGAGCCGGGCTGGTCGATGGAAATGGTCGAGCGCCTCGATGGCGTGGCCGAAGAGAGCTCCAACGGCTGGAACAACGCCGGTACCGGTCACTCGGCCCTGGCTGAGTTGAACTACACCCCGGAAGACAAGAACGGCAACGTTGAGATCCCCAAGGCGGTCGAGATCAACGAAGCGTTCCAGATCTCCCGTCAGTTCTGGTCCTGGCAGGTCCAGCAGGGCGTGCTGAAGAACCCGCGTTCGTTCATCAACTCCACGCCGCACATGAGCTTTGTGTGGGGTGATGACAACATCAAGTTCCTGAAAAAACGCTACGAAGCCCTGAAAGCGAGCCCGCTGTTCGCAGGCATGCAGTACTCCGAAGACCCGGCGCAGATCGCCAAGTGGGTTCCGCTGATGATGGAAGGGCGTGACCCGAACCAGAAAATCGCGGCCACCTGGAGCCCGATCGGCACCGACGTGAACTTTGGCGAGATCACCCGCCAGTTCGTCGCGCACCTGCAAACCACGCCGAAGTTCGACCTGAAACTGTCGAGCGAAGTGCAGGACATCACCCGCAACGACGACGGTTCGTGGCGCGTCAGCTACAAGAACCTGAAAGACGGCACCAAGACTGAAACCGACGCCAAGTTCGTGTTCATCGGCGCCGGCGGCGGTGCCCTGCACCTGCTGCAGAAGTCCGGTATCCCTGAAGCCAAGGAATACGCCGGCTTCCCTGTGGGCGGTTCGTTCCTGGTGACCGATAACCCGACCATCGCCGAGCAGCACCTGGCCAAGGCCTACGGTAAAGCCTCGGTAGGTTCGCCACCGATGTCGGTGCCGCACCTGGACACCCGCGTGCTGGATGGCAAGCGCGTGATTCTGTTTGGCCCATTCGCGACCTTCTCCACCAAGTTCCTCAAGGAAGGCTCGTACCTGGACCTGCTGACCAGCACCACCACCCACAACATCTGGCCAATGACCAAGGTTGGTATTCGTGAATACCCACTGGTCGAGTACCTCGCCGGCCAACTGATGCTGTCGGATGACGACCGCTTCAAGGCGCTGCAGGAGTACTTCCCGAACGCCAAGCAATCGGACTGGCGCCTGTGGCAAGCCGGTCAGCGCGTGCAGATCATCAAGCGTGACGAAGAGCAGGGCGGCGTCCTGAAACTCGGTACCGAAGTGGTCAGCTCCGCCGACAACTCCATTGCCGGCCTGCTGGGTGCATCGCCAGGTGCGTCCACCGCGGCTCCGATCATGCTGACCGTGCTGCAGAAAGTGTTCAAGGACAAGGTTGCGAGCCCTGAGTGGCAAGCCAAACTGCACCAGATCGTACCGAGCTACGGCACCAAGCTGAACGACAGCCCTGAGGCTGTTGCCAAGGAATGGGCCTACACTGCCGGCGTCCTGCAACTGACGCCACCGCCTGCGATCCCGCAACTGGCGGCGCCAAAGGCGACCGAGGCTGCCAAGCCTGCGGCCGAGCCGAGCAAGCCGGCGTCCGACCTGGCGCTGTAAGTAAGGCTGCGTAAAAAGCCGCTGAACCGGTGACGGTCAGCGGGCTTTTTTGTGCGCGGATGGTTACCGCAATCGGTTTTTCTGTGGCGAGCGCTTCCCGCGTTGCCGCGAAGCGGCCCTAAAACCATGCCGCGATTGGCCTGACCCGACGAGGCGGTCTTGATGGGGCTGCTACGCAGCC
>JAFHKH010000126.1 GCA_016937595.1 Pseudomonas cedrina subsp. fulgida
TGCCGGCACCCGGCCGACTTCCAGCCACTACCCGCCTGATCCTGCTCGACCTGCCGGCCTCGACTGGCGCCTGCAGGACACCCAGGGCCCGCCGACCCTGGTGTTGCGCATCAGCCGCCTGCAAGCTCATCAGCGCCTGGGCGCAACAGCACCCGCGCATCAGCCTGTTGTGGAGCGACCCACCGCTGGCGCGCCAGTTGCGCCTGATCGCCGGCATCCTGCCGCAGGCGCGGCGCGTCGCGTGCTGTACGGCGCCGACAGTGAATTCCTGCTGCCCGAACTGCGCCAGCACGCCATGCCCCTTGGCCTGCGATCGTGCCCCAGCGCTGGGACAACATTAATGACAGTCGGCCGCTGCAGACCCTGTTCAGAAAAAGTGATGTGCTGCTCGGCCTCGACGACCCACAGTTGTACAACCCGAAAACCGCGAAGAACCTGCTGCTGAGCAGCTACGCCCAGCAATTGCCGCTGGTGGGCCCGAATGCGGGTTTTGTGCGGGCCGGCAGCCTGGCCAGCACCTACAGCGACCAGGCCGACTGGCTGGGCGTGCTCGACCGCCTGCTCGACCACTCGCCCGCCAACTGGCCGCGCTCGCTGTACCCGGAACACTTCAAAATCGTGGGCAACCCCCAAGTCGCGCGCTCACTGGGGCTCGAACAGGTGGACGAAGCCAGCGTCGCCACGCAACTGGCCGAAGGAGAAAAACGCCCATGACCTTGCGTCGTCGTTGGGACATCAACACCCGCACCCAGCTCATCACCCTGGGCCCGGCGCTGTTGCTGACGTTGCTGTTGATCAGCTTCTTTACCTTCGTGCGTATCCAAGACCTGCGCCAGGAGCTGGATCACACCGGCCAATTGATCGCCAACCAACTGGCGCCCGCGACCGAATACGGGGTAATTTCCGGCAACAACGATGTGCTGGACAGCCTGTTGCGCGCCACGCTGGCGACGCCCCATGTGCGCTTCCTGGAGATTCAGGACAGCAGCGAGAACATCCTGGTGTACGTCGAACAGCCGTCGGAGACGCACGATCGCTCGCTGTCGGTAAAAGTGTTCCAGGCCCCGATCCGCCTGCAACACATCCAGTTGGGCAATGATTTTTTCCAGGACAACCTCAATGAATCCAAGGCGCCGCGGGCAGACTACCTGGGCCGGGTGATCGTCGGCATGTCCAACGACGCCTTCAGCCAGCGCCAGCAGGAGATCCTGTTCAAGGCCGGCATCCTGGCGCTGTTTGCCCTGCTGTTTACCTTCCTGCTCGCACGACGCCTGGCCGCCAGCCTGTCACAGCCGATCAGCGCCATGGGCCATGCGGTGAAAGCCATCCAGCAAGGCGACTACAAGACGCCGTTGCCGATCGTGGATGACTCGGAACTGGGCGACTTGTCACGGCATATCAACAACCTCGCCGAAGGGCTCAACCAGGCCAGTCGCGAACAGCAGCAGGCCATGGCCCAATTGATCCAGACCCGCGAAGAGGCCGAGCGCGCCAACAACGCCAAGTCGGATTTCCTGGCCATGATGAGCCATGAGCTGCGCACGCCCATGAACGGCGTGCTGGGCATGCTGCAGTTGCTTGAAACCACTGAGATGACAGAGGAGCAGACCGAGTACGCGGCGCTGGCCTCTGAGTCCACCGAGCATTTGCTCAAGGTCATCAACGACATCCTCGATTTCTCGCGGATCGAACGCGCCGCCCTGGAGCTGGAGCATATTGCGTTCAACCTGGCGGACCTGATCAACAGCTGCGCCCAGGCCTTCCAACACACCGCCCAGCAGCGCGGGTTGGCGCTGACGCTGTCGATCCCGCAAGGGATGGACGCCCTGCGCGTGCAGGGCGACCCGACGCGTATTCGCCAGATCCTGGTGAACCTGATCGGCAACGCGCTGAAGTTCACCGAGCACGGCAGTGTCAACGTCGAACCGCAGTGGCAGACCCTCGATCATCAATTGCTGTGGTTCACCTGCACCGTGCGCGACAGCGGCATCGGGATCTCCGCCGAACGCCTGGAATTGATGTTCGATGCGTTCCAACAGGCGGACAGTTCCATTTCAAGACGTTACGGCGGCACCGGCCTGGGCCTGCCCATCGCCCGTACCCTGGCCGAGCGCATGGGCGGCACCCTGCGCGCCCAGAGCGAAGAAGGCGGCGGCTCGGTGTTCACCCTGGAAATCCCCCTGGCCATTGAGCAGCACAGCGCACCGAGCATCGCCAGCGACGCCGACGGCAAAGCCGGCGCGGGCAATGGCCGCCATGTATTGCTGGTGGAAGACAACCCGGTCAACCGCACCGTGGTCGAAGCCATGCTGCGCAGCCTGGGCTTTGAAGTGAACCTGGCCACCGACGGGGCCGAAGCGATCCGCAGCGCCGAAAGCCTGATTTTCACCGCGATCCTGATGGATTGCCGGCTGCCGCTGATCGATGGCTACGAAGCCACCCGCCAGATTCGCCAGTTGCCGGGCTGCGCCGATCTGCCGATCATCGCCCTGACCGCCAATGCCTTGCAGGGCGACCGTGAGGCCTGCCTTGAAGCAGGAATGAACGATTACCTGGCCAAGCCGTTCAAACGCACGGATTTGCAGCAAATCCTGCAGCGTTGGGTGCAGTAGCGCCGCGCCATCAGCCAACTCCGACTGGCGTGAAAGGCGAAAGTGCGGCAGTCTTAGGCACCCGAACGAGCCCATAAAGGGCCCGGTTTAACATTTCAGTGAACAAGTGTACATTCAGTACCTTGCCGCTGTGACTTTCACTACAACGCAATAGTCTATGTGTAGGCTGCCGACATGAGGCATGAACGCTTCATTCGGTTCGGGAAGATTTGCCCTACCCTGCCGCATGGGATTATTGAGGAGCTCGCATGACCAAACAAAACGCCTTTACCCGGGAAGAACTGCTGCGCTGCAGTCGCGGTGAGCTGTTCGGCCCAGGTAACGCGCAACTGCCCGCCCCGAACATGCTGATGGTGGATCGCATCACCCATATCAGTGAAGAAGGTGGCAAGTACGGCAAAGGTGAATTGGTCGCCGAGCTGGATATCACCCCGGACCTGTGGTTCTTCGCCTGCCACTTCGAAGGTGACCCGGTGATGCCAGGCTGCCTGGGCCTCGACGCCATGTGGCAACTGGTCGGTTTCTACCTGGGCTGGCAAGGCCTGCCGGGTCGCGGTCGCGCCCTGGGTTCGGGTGAAGTGAAGTTCTTTGGCCAGGTCCTGCCGACCGCCAAGAAAGTCACCTACAACATTCAAATCAAGCGCGTCCTCAAGGGCAAGCTGAACCTGGCCATCGCCGACGGTTCGGTGACTGTCGACGGTCGCGAGATCTATACTGCCGAAGGCCTTCGGGTTGGCGTATTCACTTCCACTGACAACTTTTAAGGGTTATCCGCATGCGCCGCGTCGTTATCACTGGTCTGGGTATCGTTTCTTGCCTGGGCAATGACAAAGAGACCGTCACCGCTAACCTGCGTGCAAGTCGCCCTGGCATCCGCTTCAACCCGGAATATGCCGAAATGGGTCTGCGTAGCCAGGTTTCCGGCTCCATCGACCTGCCCCTCGAAGAACTGATCGATCGCAAGATCTATCGCTTCGTCGGCCACGCTGCCGCCTACGCCTACCTGGCGATGAAAGACGCGATCGCCGACTCCGGCCTGAGCGACGACCAGGTATCGAACGTACGCACCGGCCTGATCGCCGGCTCCGGCGGCGCATCGACCCTCAACCAGATGGAAGCGCTGGACATCCTGCGCGAAAAAGGCGTGAAGCGCGTTGGCCCGTACCGCGTGACGCGGACCATGGGCAGCACCGTTTCGGCCTGCCTGGCCACGCCGTTCGCGATCAAGGGTGTGAACTACTCGATCTCGTCGGCCTGCGCCACCAGCGCCCACTGCATCGGGACTGCCGTTGAACAAATCCAGCTGGGCAAGCAGGACATCGTATTCGCCGGCGGCGGTGAAGAAGAGCATTGGAGCCAATCGTTCCTGTTCGACGCCATGGGTGCGCTGTCCACCCAGTACAACGAAACCCCGGAAAAGGCCTCCCGCGCCTACGACGCCAAGCGTGACGGTTTCGTCATCGCCGGCGGTGGCGGCATGGTGGTGGTCGAGGAGCTGGAACACGCTCTGGCCCGTGGCGCCAAGATCTACGCGGAAATCGTCGGCTACGGCGCCACTTCCGACGGCTACGACATGGTTGCCCCAAGCGGTGAAGGCGCGATCCGCTGCATGCAGATGGCCATGTCCACCGTCGATACCCCGATCGACTACCTGAACACCCACGGCACATCGACTCCGGTCGGCGACGCCAAGGAAATGGAAGGCGTGCGCGCGGTATTCGGCGACAAGGCCCCGGCCATCAGCTCGACCAAGAGCCTGTCCGGTCACTCCCTGGGCGCTGCCGGCGTTCACGAAGCGATCTACTGCCTGCTAATGATGGAAGGCAACTTCATGGCCGGCTCGGCCAACATCGACGAGATTGATCCGGTCGTCGCCGACATGCCGATCCTGACCAAGACCGTTGAAAATGCCAAGATCGACACCGTGATGAGCAACAGCTTCGGCTTCGGTGGCACCAACGCCACCCTGGTGCTGAAACGCTGGCAGGGCAAGTAAGGCCTGTAGCTCGACCCCATAAAAAAAGGCCCCGACTGGTTCGGGGCTTTTTTATGGGTGAAGAACCTGAAACCGAGCCGTCTTCATCGCAGGCAAGCCAGCTCCCACATTTGGAATGCACTCTCCTGTGGGAGCTGGCTTGCCTGCGATGAAAGCAACTCGGTTTCCAGTCCCACGCCGAAATCACACTGCAATCACGTTCAGCGCTTGGGCAGGACGGCCAAAAAGTTATCCCGCGCCACTTTGCGCGCAACGTCCTCGGGCAACGCATCCAGGAACGGGTCAAAGCGGCGCATTTCCTTGCCCAGCTTGTTGAAACGCCCTACAACGTCCGAGCCCAGCATGAAGCGATCGGGGAAGCGCTCCACCAGCTTGACCCACTCAGGCCGTGGCTGCCCTGCATCGTCGAGCAAATACGGCGTGAGCATGCTCCAGGACAGGTCGATGTAGAGGTTGGGATAGGCCGCCAGCATCCGGTTCAAGGTCGGCAGCAAAAAGTCCATCTGCACCTGATGGCGGTGGATTTCCTTGCTGGTGCCGGCATGCGCCCAGATAAAGCGCGTGTGCGGATGGTTGCGCAGTGGCTCCTCCACTTCAGCCAGGTACAGCGGGTTACGCTCGCGCTTGGAGGTGATGTTGGAATGCACCATCACCGGCAGGTCGTTCTCCGCCGCCAGATGATAGATGCGCGTCATGGCCTCGTTATTCGCGCGCGGGGTGTCGCCTGCCGTGAGGGCCGTGAGGTCATCATGACGCGTGAAGACTTCGCCGATGCCCTGCCACAGACCCGGGTTGAGGTCGAGCATGCGCTGGATATGGGCGTCGGAGTTCTTGTCGTTGGGGTTGAACCCAGACAGAAACGGATGAAAATGCGCGCGCTGCTGCGGGGTCAGCTTATTGACCGCAGCGGCAACAATCACGTCGGTGGCGCTGTACCAGTACGCATCCGCGTCGTCACCGGCGTAGTAGCGCGGGCGCTTGGGTTCGTCTTCGTGCCATTTCTTCGCAACCGGTATGCCGGAAATCATCACATGCTCGATGCGGTTGTCAGCCATCGCCTTGAGCAGCTTGTCCATGCCGGCCGTTTCCTGGAAGAAATCGACGTAGTGCAGGTGGGCATCGCTGTAGGCATAGTCGCGGGCGTGCACGGCAAGGCTGCTGGCGGCGAGCAACAGGGCAAGGGTCAGGCGAGTGCAGGGCACGGTAAGACCTCGATAGGAGCGGATACGGGTAGACCTTGCGCGCCACGCAGGGGTTCATCCGTCGAAAAACGTGGAACACCAAAGCGCCAGCATGCTCTATAACTGCATGACCTTCATTCCGCAATCCTGTGAGGTTTGCCATGCCAGTGACCGTGAATACCCTGAACGCTGAAAACTTTCGCCACAGCGTCACTATCAGTAACCACGAGCTGTTCACCGATCTGCCCAAAAGCCTGGGCGGCGATGATTCCGCGCCTTCCCCCCACGACTACTTCGATGCCGCCCTGGCGTCGTGCAAGGCCCTGACCGTCAGGCTGTATGCGCAGAAAAAAGATATCCCGCTCACCGGTGTCACCGTGGAAGTCAGCCGCGATGCCGCCGAGGAACAAAAGGGCAAGTACACACTTAACGTCAAGCTGACCCTCAAGGGTGTACTCACCGACGCGCAACGAGACGAACTGCACCGCGTGGCCGACAAGTGCCCGGTACACAAGCTGATGACCACCGCCGAAGTCACTATTGAGACGACATTATCGGAAGGCGCCTTCAGCCAATAGCGGCAACATCCTACCGAGCGGGTTATGCTCAGTCCCATCGAACCCGCTCAGACTGGACGCACCATGACCCCCCTCACCGTGATCCGCCCCCGCGCCGAAGATGTCGAAGGCCAGCCGATCCTGCGCCCGCTGCCCTCGCGGGAATGCCGTAGCGTCGGGCCTTTTGTATTTTTCGACCACATGCTGCCCACCCGCTATGCACCCGGCGACGGCATGAACATTCGCCAGCATCCGCATATCGGGCTGAGCACCCTCACCTATCTGTTTGAAGGCGCGTTGCAGCACAAGGACAGCCTGGGCTCGGACCAGGTGGTGCAGGCGGGTGATGTCAGTTGGATGACCGCCGGCAGCGCGATTGCCCACGTCGAACGTACCCCCCAGGCACTCAAGGCCAGTGGCTTCAGCCTGCATGGCCTGCAAGTGTGGCTGGCCTCCCCCAAGGACCACGAAACCGGGCCGGGGCATTACAGCCATCACGCCGCACAGAGCCTGCCCGTGAGCGACAACCTGGGTGTGCGGCTTCGCATGATCGCCGGCAGTGGGTTCTGCCTCAAATCGCCGGTGCCGGTGCTGTCGCCCACCTTGTATGCCGAGGTGCAGATGCAGACGGCAACCACGCTGCTGATTCCTGACGAGCATGAGGAACGGGCGGTGTATGTGCTGGAAGGTGAGGCGCAGCTCGATGGCGCACCGTTGGAGGAGCATAGCCTGGTGGTGTTGCCGAGCGGTCAGGAGATGACGCTGTTCGCCGAGAGCGATTGCCATCTGGTGATAGTCGGCGGCGCGCCGCTGGATGGGCCGCGGCGGATCAATTGGAATTTTGTGGCGAGTGATCCTGCGGCGATCGAACAGGCCAGGCAACGGTGGGCGGCTGGGGATTGGCCGACGGTGCCGGGTGAATCTGAAAGAATTGAGTTGCCGGTGAGATAGCGTTCGCGAGCAAGCCCGCTCCCACATATGGACTGCATTTCTCCTGTTGGAATGCGGTCAACCTGTGGGAGCGGGCTT
>JAFHKH010000127.1 GCA_016937595.1 Pseudomonas cedrina subsp. fulgida
CCACATTGACCGCGTTCCAACTTTAGAGCTTGTAAGCCATACACACATAAAAAATGCCCGGTATCGATTGATACGGGGCATTTCAGTGGTGCAAGACTGCGTATTACGCGATCGCTTCGCTGCGCTTGCCCAGCATGCGATCAACCACGACCGCGACTACCAGGGTCATCACCGACGGCACCAACCACGCCAGCCCCTGCTCGCTCAACGGCAAATTCGCCAACGGCGATGGCATCCAGCCCGCCAGCCCCGCGCCCTTGAGCGCGTCGATGCAACCAAAGATGAACGACACCAGCATCACTGGCCCCACAATGCGGCCCTGCTCCTGCCAGAAGTCTTTGCAGAAGCTCAGCGCCACCAACACGATGCAGGGCGGGTAGATCGCGGTCAGCACCGGGATCGAGAACGCGATCAGTTTGGTCAGGCCCAGGTTCGACACGAACAGCGAGAACAACGCAAGGATCACCACCAGGGCCTTGTAGGACAGGGGCAGGACCCGGCTGAAATACTCGGCGCAGGCACAAGTCAGGCCTACTGCGGTGACCAGACAAGCCAGGGAGATCAGCACGGCCAGGAAGCCGCTGCCCAGGGAGCCGAAGGTATGTTGCACATAGGCGTGCAATACCGCGGCGCCATTGGCTGCACCGGCGGCGACTTCATGGCTGCCCGAGCCCAGCCGGAACAGGCTGACGTACACCAGAGCCAGGCCCACCCCGGCGATCAGGCCAGCAATGATGGCGTAACGGGTGATCAGCTTCGGCGACTCGACACCACGGGAACGGATGGCGTTGACGATCACGATGCCGAACACCAGGGCGCCCAGGGTATCCATGGTCAGGTAGCCATTGATGAAGCCCTGGGAGAAAGGCGCGGCCACGTATTCCGGGGTGGCGACGCCGACTTCACCGGCAGGCAGGGCAAATGCGGCAATACCTAGAATCGCCAGCGCGATGATCTTCAGCGGCGCGAGAAAGCGACCTACGGTGTCCAGCAGTCGCCCCGGATACAGGGAGACAAAGAACACCACCAGGAAGTACACCGAACTGTAGAGGAACAGCGCCAGCGGCTTCGCCGGTCAGCGGCGCCAGGCCCACTTCAAAGGATACGGTTGCGGTACGCGGGGTGGCGAACAGCGGCCCTACCGCCAGGTACGCCGCCGCCGCGAGCAGGCCACCGGCGATCTTGCCGATCGGGCTGCTCAACGCATCCATGCCCCCACCGACCTTGGCCAGGGCAATCACAGTGACCACCGGCAAACCCACGGCCGTGATCAGGAAGCCCAGCGCTGCCATCCAGACGTGAGGCCCGGACTGCAAACCAACGATCGGCGGAAAAATGATATTGCCAGCGCCCACGAACAGGGCAAACGTCATAAAGCCCAGCGCCAGAATATCCTGGCTTTTCAACACTTTCATTTGAGGAAATACCACACTACTGAATCGGAATTTAGAGGGGGATTCCCTATGGATGAGGGAAATACTGTCGGCCCTTTTGGGAGCCGACCGGTGCAGCGCGCGGCTTCCTTTTGGGAGGCGGACGCATAAAGAGGCGGCCAGGGTACAGAATCAGGCTGAAAAACGCACTGTTGCGGGGCGGACTGTCCGATAAGCGACACTTTCATGTCGCGTTTTCATACTTAATTTAGCATGACAGACCTCTGTGGGAGCTGGCTTGCCTGCGAATGCATCGACACGGCTTTTTCTGATATACCGAGGTGTCTGCATCGCAGGCAAGCAGCTCCATAGGGGACCGAGTTCAACATGTAAGTATCCAGAACGCACAAAGGCCACCCGAAGGTGGCCTTTGTGTGGATGAAGCGTCAGCTAAGCGCGAGGCTTACTTGACAGCCCAACCGGTCAGCTCGGACAAAGCCTTGCCGATGTCCGCCAGCGAACGCACGGTTTTAACGCCTGCGTCTTCCAGGGCAGCAAACTTCTCATCTGCAGTGCCCTTGCCGCCGGAGATGATTGCGCCCGCATGGCCCATGCGCTTGCCCGCAGGGGCAGTCACACCAGCGATGTAGGAAACAACCGGCTTGGTCACGTGTGCCTTGATGTAGGCAGCCGCTTCTTCTTCAGCCGAACCGCCGATCTCACCGATCATCACGATCGCTTCGGTCTTCGGGTCTTCCTGGAACAGCTTCAGGATGTCGATGAAGTTGGAGCCTGGGATCGGGTCACCGCCGATGCCGACGCAAGTCGACTGACCGAAACCGGCGTCAGTGGTCTGCTTCACAGCTTCGTAGGTCAGGGTGCCGGAACGGGAAACGATACCGACTTTGCCTGGCAAGTGAATGTGACCTGGCATGATGCCGATCTTGCATTCGCCTGGGGTGATCACGCCTGGGCAGTTAGGGCCGATCAGGACTACGCCCAGCTCGTCGCACTTCACTTTAGCGTCCAGCATGTCCAGGGTAGGAATGCCTTCGGTGATGCAGACGATCAGCTTGATGCCGCCGAAAGCCGCTTCCAGGATGGAGTCTTTGCAAAAAGGTGCTGGAACGTAGATCACGCTGGCGGTGGCGCCAGTTTTTTCTACAGCATCTTTGACGGTGTTGAACACGGGCAGGCCCAGGTGCTCGGTGCCGCCTTTACCAGGAGTAACGCCACCCACCATCTTGGTGCCGTATTCGATAGCTTGCTGGGTGTGGAAACTACCTTGCGAACCGGTAATACCCTGGCAGATAACTTTGGTGTCTTTATTGATCAGGACGCTCATTATTTGCCCTCCGCAGCTTTGACAACTTGTTGAGCAGCGTCGGTCAGGCTGGTAGCCGCGATGATGTTCAAACCGCTTTCTGCCAGTACTTTAGCGCCCAGTTCAGCGTTGTTGCCTTCAAGGCGAACAACAACCGGGATTTTAACGCCGACTTCTTTCACTGCACCGATGATGCCTTCGGCAATCATGTCGCAACGAACGATGCCGCCGAAGATGTTGACCAATACTGCGGCGACGTTGGAGTCGGACAGGATGATCTTGAAGGCTTCGGTAACGCGTTCCTTGGTAGCACCACCACCTACGTCGAGGAAGTTGGCTGGTTTGCCGCCATGCAGGTTGACGATGTCCATGGTACCCATGGCCAGACCGGCACCGTTGACCATGCAACCGATGTTGCTTCCAGGGCTACGTAGTTCAGTTCGAACTTGGCAGCGTGCGCTTCGCGCGGATCGTCTTGCGACGGATCGTGGAAAGTCTTCAGCTTAGGCTGACGGTACATGGCGTTGGCGTCGATGTTGATCTTGGCGTCCAGGCAGTGCAGGTCGCCGTCAGCCTTGATCACCAGCGGGTTCACTTCCAGCAGGGCCAGATCGTGATCCTGGAACAGTTTGGCCAGACCGACGAAGATCTTGGCGAACTGGGCAACTTGCTTGCCTTCCAGGCCCAGTTGGAAAGCCAGCTCGCGACCCTGGAATGGCTGTGCGCCAACCAGTGGGTCGATCGTGGCTTTCAGAATTTTTTCTGGGGTTTCTTCGGCGATCTTTTCAATGTCCACGCCACCTTCGGTGGAAGCCATGAACACGATGCGACGGCTCGAACGGTCAACGACAGCGCCCAGGTACAGCTCTTTAGCGATATCAGTGCACGATTCAACCAGGATCTTGGTGACTGGCTGACCATTGGCATCAGTCTGGTAAGTCACCAGACGCTTGCCCAGCCACTGCTGTGCGAAGGCCTTGGCGTCTTCTTTGCTGCGAACCAGCTTGACGCCGCCCGCTTTACCGCGACCACCGGCGTGGACCTGGGCCTTGACGACCCACTCGCTGCCGCCGATCTTGTCGCAGGCTTCTGCTGCTGCTTCCGGGGTGTCTACTGCGTAGCCCTTGGAAACTGGCAGGCCGTATTCAGCGAACAGCTGCTTACCCTGATACTCGTGAAGATTCATGCTTTTTACCGTCTTCGTTAGGTACTGCGCATTCGGCGCTGCGCTCATTATGAGTGCCGCGCCACCTGTGACTGCTGCTTGCGCAACTTGCGGGGCTTATGGCCCGTAAAGCTGCGCAAGGCTGCGTCCAGCGGATATTCCGCGGTGAGTCTTGCGCGCAAGGCTCACGACGGGCAACTCCGCCGTGGTTTCTTATTATCTCGCTTAGCGCTTCTTGCGGTTGGCGATGTGGATGGCGCCGCCATTCACGGCCAACGCGGCTTCGTGCAACGCTTCGGACAGGGTCGGATGGGAGAAGACCATCATGCCCAGGTCCTCGGCACTGGTGCCGAATTCCATACCGATCGCGCCTTGCTGTACCAGTTCGGCAGCGCTTGGACCAATCACGTGGACGCCCAATACGCGGTCAGTCTTGGCATCAGCGATGACTTTGACAAAACCACCGGTGTCGTTCGCTGCCATGGCACGGCCAGAAGCGGCAAACGGGAAGGTGCCGACGTTAACTTCAACGCCTTCAGCTTTCAACTGCTGTTCGTTCTTGCCGACCCATGCAATTTCCGGGTGGGTATAGATGACCGACGGGATCAGGTCGTAGTTCATCTGGGTTTTGTGACCCTTGATGCGCTCGACCACCATGATGCCCTCTTCGGAGGCCTTGTGCGCCAGCATCATGCCGCGAACCACGTCGCCGATCGCGTAAACGCCCGGTACGGTGGTCGCACAGTGATCGTCAACGTGGATGAAGCCACGCTCGTCAATGCTCACGCCGCTGTCGGCAGCCAGCAGGTCGGTGGTCACTGGACGGCGGCCCACGGCGACAATCAATTTGTCGAAGGTGATGGTCTGCTCGCCGTCTTTATCGGTGTAGGTCACGACCACTTCTTCGCCGTTGACCTTGGAACCGGTGACACGGGCGCCCAGCTTGATGTCCAGACCTTGTTTGGTCAGGGTTTTCAGGGCTTCCTTGGACACGGCGGTGTCGGCGGCCAGCAGGAACGTGTCCAGGGCTTCCAGCACGGTGACTTCGGAACCCAGGCGGGACCAGACCGAACCCAGTTCCAGGCCGATCACGCCAGCGCCGATCACGCCCAGACGTTTTGGAACCGCCTGGAATTCCAGGGCGCCGGTCGAATCGACGATCACGTTCTGATCGACGGGAGCCGGCGGAATGTCGATTGGGCGCGAGCCTGGGGCCAGGATCACGTTCTCGGCTTCGATGACTTCCACCGAACCGTCCGGCTTGGTGATTTCAACTTGCTTGCCGGCCAGCAGCTTGCCGTGGCCTTGCAGGGAAGTGACGCCGTTGGCCTTGAACAAGGTCGCAACGCCGGAGGTCAGGCCTTTAACAATGTTGGCTTTACGGCCGACCATTGCAGGTACGTCCATGGTCACGCCGGCATGGTTGATGCCGTGGATCGCGAAACCGTCCTGGGCTTCGTGGAATTTCCAGGAGCTGTCCAGCAGCGCCTTGGAAGGAATGCAGCCAACGTTCAGGCAGGTACCGCCCAACGCCAGTTTGCCTTCCTTGTCGGTGTATTTTTCGATGCAAGCAGTCGAGAGGCCCAGTTGTGCGGCCTTGATGGCGGCAACATAGCCGCCAGGACCTGCACCAATCACTACAACGTCAAATTTCTGTGTCATGAAAATAGATCCTCTATTCAGCGACAAGCTTCAAGCGACAAGCTGCAAGCCAAGCTGGTTTTCCCTACAGCTTGCAGCTCGCAACTTGCAGCTGCGTCTTTAGATGTCCAGCAGCAGACGAGCCGGGTCTTCCAGCAGATTCTTGATGGTCACCAGGAAAGTCACGGCTTCTTTACCGTCGATCAGACGGTGATCGTAAGAAAGCGCCAGGTACATCATCGGGCGGATCACGACCTGGCCGTTGATGGCCATCGGACGCTGGATGATGTTGTGCATGCCCAGGATTGCGGCTTGTGGCGGGTTGACGATCGGGGTCGACATCATCGAACCGAAGGTACCACCGTTGGTGATGGTGAAGGTACCACCGGTCATCTCATCGATGGTCAGCTTGCCGTCACGGGCTTTCTTGCCGAAGCCGGCGATGCCGCCCTCGATTTCAGCCAGGCTCATCAGTTCGGCATTACGCAGTACCGGAACCACCAGGCCACGGTCGCTGGACACGGCAACGCCGATATCCGCGTAGCCATGGTAAACGATGTCGGTGCCATCGATGGAAGCGTTGACGGCCGGGTAGCGCTTCAGCGCTTCGGTCGCCGCTTTCACGAAGAAGGACATGAAGCCCAGGCGCACGCCGTTGTGGGACTTCTCGAACAGGTCCTTGTACTTCGAACGCAGGGCCATGACTTCGGTCATGTCGACTTCGTTGAACGTGGTCAGCATCGCCATGTTCGACTGTGCTTCCACCAGGCGTTTGGCCACGGTGGCGCGTACGCGGGTCATCGGCACACGCTTCTCGGTGCGGTCGCCGACGGCGAATACCGGCGCGGCGGCAGCCGGGGCAGCCGCCTTGGCAGGCGCGGCGGCCGGGGCGTTTTTCTTGGCTTCAACAGCGGCAACCACGTCTTCCTTGGTCACGCGGCCGTCTTTGCCGGTGCCTTTGATGGACGCCAGGTTGATGCCGTTCTCGTCAGCCAGTTGACGGGCAGCCGGTGCGGCGATCGGGTCTTCGCCACCCGCGGCCGGAGCTGCGGCTGGAGCCGAAGCGGCCGCCGGTGCGGCGGCGGCAGGTGCAGCAGCAGCGCTGCCCTCTTCGATCGAGCCCAGGACCTGGTTCGACAGAACGGTAGCGCCCTCTTCGGCAACGATTGCGCCCAGCACGCCGTCAGCTTCGGCCAATACTTCGAGCACGACCTTGTCGGTTTCGATGTCGACGATCAGGTCGTCACGCTTGACGGCCTCGCCTGGTTTCTTGTGCCAGGTGGCAACGGTGCCATCGGCAACCGATTCCGGGAATGACGGGGCTTTGATTTCGATAGCCATTATCTGTAGGTCCTTAAAATTCGGTTTCAGTCAGCGCGAAGGCGTTAAACAGTGAAAGCATCTTGCAGCAGTTTTTCCTGCTGCTCGGCGTGCATCGACGCATAACCACACGCAGGTGCAGCAGAAGCATCACGGCCGGCATACTCCAGGCCCAGGGCCTTGTTGTGGTTGCCGATGCTGCGACGCAAGTGATGCTGGCTGCTGTACCACGCGCCCTGGTTCATCGGTTCTTCCTGGCACCACACCACGTGGGTGAGGTGGGTGTAAGGCGCGATGGCCTCCATCAGGTCGTCTTCCGGGAACGGGTAAAGCTGCTCGATACGCACGATGGCGATGTCTTCGCGGCCTTCGGCACGGCGTTTTTCCAGCAAGTCGTAGTAGACCTTGCCGCTGCACAGGACCAGACGAGTCACCTTGGCCGCGTCCAGCGTGTCGATTTCCGGAATAACGGTCTGGAACGAACCATCCGCCAGGTCTTCCAGGGTCGAGACCGCCAGTTTATGACGCAGCAGCGACTTCGGTGTCAGCACCACCAGCGGCTTGCGCAGCGGGCGGATCACCTGGCGACGCAGCAAGTGGTAGATCTGGGCCGGGGTCGTCGGCACGCACACCTGGATGTTGTGCTCGGCGCACAGTTGCAGGTAGCGTTCAAGACGGGCCGAGGAGTGCTCGGGCCCTTGGCCTTCATAACCGTGCGGCAGCAGCATGGTCAGACCACACAGGCGGCCCCACTTGTGCTCGCCGCTGGTGATGAACTGGTCGATTACCACCTGGGCACCGTTGGCGAAGTCGCCGAACTGGGCTTCCCAGATCACCAGCGCCTGAGGCGTGGTGGTCGAGTAACCATATTCGAACGCCAGTACGGCCTCTTCGGACAGGAACGAATCGTACAGGTCGAAACGCGGCTGGCCTGCGTACAGGTTCTGCAACGGAATGTAGGTGCCGGCGTCTTTCTGGTTGTGCAGCACGGCATGACGGTGCGAGAACGTACCGCGGCCGATGTCCTGGCCGGTCATGCGGATCGGGTGACCTTCGAACGCCAGGGTCGCGTACGCCATGGTTTCGGCGTAACCCCAGTTGATCGGCAGGCCGCCGGCTTGCATCTTCTGACGGTCTTCGTAGATCTTCGAGACCTGACGCTGAACCACGAAGCCTTCCGGAATTTCCAGCAGCTTGGCGGACAGTTCCTGCAAAGTCTTCAGGTCGAAGGTCGTATCGTGACGCGCAGTCCAGGCATGGCCCAGGTACGGACGCCAGTCGACGAACAACTCTTTGTTCGGCTCTTTGACCAGGCTTTTCACCACGTGCAGACCATTGTCCAGCGCGTTGCGGTATTCATCGATCTTCGCCTGAACACGCGCCTCATCCACAATACCGGCCTTGGTCAGGCTTTCGGCATACAGCTCACGGGTGGTGCGCTGCTTGGCGATCTGCTGGTACATCAACGGCTGGGTGCCGCTCGGTTCGTCGGCTTCGTTGTGACCGCGACGACGGTAGCAAACCAGGTCGATCACCACGTCACGCTTGAACTGCATGCGGTAGTCGATAGCCAGTTGGGTCACGAACAGCACGGCTTCCGGATCATCGCCATTCACATGGAGGATCGGCGCCTGGATCATCTTGGCAACGTCGGTGGCGTACTCGGTCGAGCGCGCGTCCAGCGGGTTGCTGATGGTGAAGCCCACCTGGTTGTTGATGACGATGTGAACGGTACCGCCGGTCTTGAAGCCGCGGGTCTGCGACATCTGGAAGGTTTCCAGGACCACGCCTTGACCGGCGAATGCCGCGTCACCGTGGATGGAAATCGGCAGGACCTTTTCACCGGTGGTGTCATTGCGACGATCCTGGCGAGCACGGACCGAACCCTCGACCACCGGAGAAACGATTTCCAGGTGGGATGGGTTGAAGGCCATGGCCAGGTGAACTTCACCGCCGGTGGTCATCACGTTGGACGAGAAACCCTGGTGGTATTTAACGTCACCGGAGCCCAGCTCGACCTTTTTCTTGCCTTCGAACTCGTCGAACAGCTCGCGCGGGTTCTTGCCGAAGGTGTTGACCAATACGTTCAGGCGACCACGGTGGGCCATGCCGATCACGACTTCCTTGGTGCCATAGGAACCGGAACGCTGGATCATCTCGTCGAGCATCGGGATCAGGCTTTCGCCGCCTTCCAGGCCGAAACGCTTGGTGCCCGGGTATTTGGTACCCAGGTATTTTTCCAGGCCCTCGGCAGCCGTGACGCGCTCAAGCAGGTGGCTGCGTACGTCGGCGGACAGCACCGGACGACCACGCACACCTTCCAGGCGATGCTGGAACCAATGGCGCTGCTCGGAATCGGTGATGTGCGTGAACTCAGCGCCAATGGTGCGGCAATATGTCTGCTGCAACGCTTCGTGAATTTCGCGTAGGCTCGCCTCCTCTTTGCCGATGAACAGGTCGCCGGCACGGAAGGTCGTATCAAGATCGGCATTGGTCAAGCCGTAATGATTGATCGACAGGTCAGCCGGTGCAGGACGCTGCCAGAGCCCCAGCGGGTCAAGCTGGGCCGCCTGGTGGCCGCGCATGCGGTAGGCCTGGATCAGTCGCAGTACTTCAACTTGCTTCTTCTCGTGCTCACTGCTCACGCTCCCGGCGGACACCGGCTGGGCGCGGCGCTGGTTCTTTGCCAGCAGCACAAACTGATCGCGAATCGTTGCGTGCGATACATCGGTGGCAGCGTTGCCGTCTGAAGACAACGTCTGAAATTTGGTGCGCCATTCTTCTGGCACAGCGTTAGGGTCGTGCAGGTAGAGCTCATAAAGCTCTTCCACATAGGCAGCGTTACCACCTGAAAGATAGCCGCTGTTCCACATGCGCTGCATCACGCTTTCTTGCATGCTTGGTCACCCTCGATTTGGGGACACCACCGGCGAAAACACCGAGTTTGCTTGCAAAAGGCCAAGTGCAGCGACCAAAACAAGCCACTTAGGATCACGCTGATAGTTCGGGTACCAACCCGAATGCCCCTGCTTGTCTCATTTCTTCAAAATAAGAGCCGCGGCTTTGTAAGTCGCTGCTCAAGTTAAAACTACGGCGCCGGTTGAAGCCTGCGCCGCAGCATTTACGGGCACAACGGTCCTGCTTTTACTGCGTCGTTACACGCCGCTCTGCAGCAGCATGTTACGGATGTGACCAATGGCCTTAGTCGGGTTCAGGCCTTTGGGACAGACATTGACGCAGTTCATGATCCCGCGGCAGCGGAATACGCTGAACGGGTCATCCAGCGAAGCCAGACGCTCGGACGTCTTGGTGTCACGGCTGTCTGCCAGGAAGCGGTACGCTTGCAGCAGGGCAGCCGGGCCCAGGAACTTGTCCGGGTTCCACCAGAAGGACGGGCAAGAGGTCGAGCAGCAAGCGCACAGGATGCACTCGTACAGACCGTCGAGCTTCTCGCGCTCTTCCGGAGACTGCAGACGCTCGATGGCCGGAGCCGGCGTGTCGTTCTGCAGGAACGGCTTAACTTTCTCGTATTGCTTGTAGAAGATGCTCATATCGACGACCAGGTCACGGATAACCGGCAGACCTGGCAGCGGACGAACAATCAGCTTGTTACCCTTGACCACGGCGGACAGCGGCGTGATGCACGCCAGGCCGTTCTTGCCGTTGATGTTCATGCCGTCGGAACCGCACACACCTTCACGGCAAGAGCGACGATAGGAGAAACCTTCGTCCTGCTCTTTGATCAGTGCCAATACATCCAGCACCATCAGGTCTTTACCACCGGTATCGACCTGGAATTCCTGCATGAACGGCGCAGCGTCCTGATCAGGGTTGTAGCGATAAACACTGACTTTCAACATGGCAGCCACCCTTAGTAAGTCCGAATCTTCGGTTCAAACGTCGGCACCGTCTTCGGCGAGAAGTTCACGGCACGTTTGGTCACGCGCTTGTCACCCGGGAAGTACAGGGTGTGGCACAACCAGTTCTCGTCGTCGCGGTCTTCAAAGTCTTCACGGGCGTGGGCCCCACGGGATTCCTTGCGCACCTCGGCGGCGATCGCCGTCGCTTCGGCCACTTCCAGCAGGTTTTGCAGCTCAAGGGCTTCGATACGAGCGGTGTTGAACGCCTGGCTCTTATCGTTGATCTTGACGTTGCCGATGCGCGTGCGCAGGTCGGCCAGTTGGGCGATACCCTTCTGCATGTATTCGCCGGTACGGAATACACCGAAGTAGTTCTGCATGCAGCTTTGCAGCTCGCGACGCAGGGTTGCCACGTCTTCGCCATCCGTGCGCTCGTTCAGCGCGTTCAGGCGGGCCAGGGCCGCTTCGATGTTGGCGTCGGTGGCGTCGTCGTATTCGATGCCGTCGGTCAGCGCCTTTTCCAGGTGCAGGCCGGCAGCGCGGCCGAAGACCACCAGGTCGAGCAGCGAGTTGCCGCCCAGGCGGTTGGCGCCGTGTACCGATACGCAGGCCACTTCGCCGACGGCGAACAGACCGTGGATGATCTCGTCCACGCCTTCGGCGTTCTGGGTGATCGCCTGGCCGTGAATGTTGGTCGGCACGCCGCCCATCATATAGTGGCAAGTCGGAACAACCGGCACCGGAGCCACTACCGGGTCAACGTGCGCGAAGGTCTTGGACAGCTCGCAGATACCTGGCAGACGGCTGTGCAGCACTTCTTCACCGAGGTGATCGAGCTTGAGCAGCACGTGGTCGCCGTTCGGGCCACAGCCGTTGCCGGCGATGATTTCCTTGACCATCGAACGGGCAACCACGTCGCGACCGGCCAAGTCTTTGGCGTTCGGGGCATAACGCTCCATGAAACGCTCGCCGTGCTTGTTGATCAGGTAACCGCCTTCACCACGGCAACCTTCTGTAACCAGTACACCGGCGCGGCGATGCCGGTCGGGTGGAACTGCCACATTTCGATGTCCTGCACCGGCACGCCGGCACGCAGCGCCATGCCAACGCCGTCGCCGGTGTTGATCAGGGCATTGGTGGTCGACGCGTAGATACGGCCTGCACCGCCCGTCGCCAGCACGGTAGCCTTGGCGCGGATGTAGGTGGTTTCACCGGTTTCGATGCAGATGGCGATCACACCGACGAACTCGCCGTTGCCGTTCTTCACCAGATCGACAGCGTAGTACTCGTTCAGGAACGTGGTGCCGGCTTTCAGGTTGCCCTGGTAAAGCGTGTGCAGCAGCGCGTGACCGGTACGGTCGGACGCGGCGCAGGTACGGGCAGCCTGCCCGCCTTTACCGTAATCCTTCGACTGGCCGCCGAATGGACGCTGGTAGATACGGCCTTGCTCGGTACGGGAGAACGGCAGACCCATGTGGTCCAGCTCGAACACCGCGGCCGGGCCTTCCTGACACATGTATTCGATAGCGTCCTGGTCACCGATGTAGTCGGAACCCTTGACGGTATCGTACATGTGCCAGCGCCAGTCATCGTTCGGGTCGGCGGAGGCAATGGCGCAGGTGATGCCACCCTGGGCCGATACGGTATGGGAGCGGGTCGGGAACACCTTGGTGATCACGGCCGTCTTGTGACCGCCCTGGGCCAGCTGCAGCGCAGCGCGCATGCCGGCACCGCCGCCACCAATAATGATGGCGTCGAATGAAATAGTTGGAATGTTAGCCATGAATCAGATACCCCAAAGAATCTGCACACCCCAGACGAAGTAAGCGAACATCGCGATGCCGCATACTGCCTGGAAGAGGAAACGGACTGCGGTCGCGGACTTGCCCAGCGCCATTGGCGTCAGGTAGTCGGTCGCGATGGTCCACATGCCGACCCAGGCGTGAGCGCCCAGGGCAACCAGGGCCAGCAGGCTGAAGATTCGCATCGCATTGTGGGCGAACAGGCCGTGCCATTGCTCAAAGCCGATGCCCGGGTTGGCGACGAGGTATCCGATCAGGAAAATGAAATAAGCCGCGAGAACGACCGCAGACACACGCTGTGCCATCCAGTCATAGAGGCCCGAACGCGAAAGGTTCGTAACGCTGGTTACCATATCCAAACTCCTGCCAGAACGATCAGCACCACGGAAATGGCGATGATGATTTTCGAGCCCAGGCGGCCGCCTTCCAGCGTCTCGCCGATGCCTGCATCCATGATCAAGTGGCGCACGCCGGCTACCAGGTGATACAGCAGAGCGGACAGGAGGCCCCATGCTACGAACTTGGCCAGCGGGCTGGTCAAGTATGCCTTCACCTCGGCAAAACCTTCCTCGGAACCCAGGGATTTGCTCAATGCATAAAGCATGATGCCCAGGCCCAGGAACAGGATGATGCCGGAAACACGGTGCAGGAACGACGTAACGCCGGTGATGGGGAGTTTGATGGTCCTTAGGTCTAGGTTTACAGGTCGTTGGCTATTCACGGCTTTTTTTCACACTTAAGAGCCCCTAACAATCAGGGCAAAGTTGTCGGGGAGTGCACTGGTCAGGTAAGCACCACCCAGGGAGTGCGACCCCCAATGAAAGCAAGCCCAAAAGCCCTTGGCGGTCGGTGGCCGAGTATAGACAGTTAGGTTACTAATGACAACGCGCGCTCCTCACCCTAATAGCGGATTGCGCTGGCGGGATAAAAGGCGTAAACAGCGCTCAATTTCGAGGAAAAAGTACGGTTAAAGCCTTCTGGCGCAAGCCTTTTGGCAAATTGACATCTGAATTTATCTCACTATAGTGGTGCGGGCCCTGCGTGGGGGGCTGTCTGATGATTTGAAGCATAAATAGGAGGCCACATGGCTGACAAAAAAGCGCAGTTGATCATCGAGGGCGCAGCCCCCGTCGAGCTGCCCATTTTAACCGGCACCGTTGGTCCCGATGTTATCGACGTACGGGGCCTGACGGCCACGGGCCGTTTCACTTTCGACCCAGGCTTCATGTCGACCGCCTCTTGCGAGTCGAAGATCACCTATATCGATGGCGATAATGGCATTCTGCTGCACCGCGGCTACCCGATCGAGCAACTCGCCGAACAGTCGGACTACCTGGAAACCTGCTACCTGCTGCTAAATGGCGAATTGCCAACAGCCGAGCAGAAAGCCCAGTTCGTCAGCACCGTGAAGAACCACACCATGGTTCACGAGCAGTTGAAGACCTTCTTCAACGGCTTCCGTCGCGACGCCCACCCGATGGCCGTCATGTGCGGCGTGGTCGGCGCCCTGTCGGCCTTCTATCACGACTCCCTGGACATCAATAACCCGCAGCATCGCGAAATTTCCGCGATCCGCCTGGTTGCCAAGATGCCGACCCTGGCCGCAATGGTTTACAAGTACTCCATGGGCCAACCCATGATGTACCCGCGCAACGACCTGACGTACGCGGAAAACTTCCTGCACATGATGTTCAACACCCCGTGCGAGATCAAACCGATCAGCCCGGTGCTCGCCAAGGCCATGGACCGGATCTTTATCCTCCACGCCGACCACGAGCAAAACGCCTCGACGTCCACCGTGCGCCTGGCAGGCTCTTCGGGTGCCAACCCGTTCGCCTGTATCGCCGCCGGCATCGCCGCACTGTGGGGCCCTGCCCACGGCGGTGCAAACGAAGCCGTATTGACCATGCTCGATGAAATCGGCGATGTGTCCAACATCGACAAGTTCATCGCCAAGGCCAAGGACAAGAACGATCCGTTCAAGTTGATGGGCTTCGGTCACCGGGTCTACAAGAACCGCGACCCACGCGCCACCGTCATGAAGCAGACCTGCGACGAAGTGTTGAAGGAACTGGGCATCAAGAACGATCCGCAACTCGAACTGGCCATGCGCCTGGAAGAGATCGCTCTGACCGACCCGTACTTCATCGAACGCTCGCTGTACCCGAACGTCGACTTCTACTCGGGGATCATCCTCAAGGCGATCGGCATTCCCACCAGCATGTTCACCGTGATCTTCGCCCTGGCGCGGACCGTGGGCTGGATCTCCCACTGGAAAGAAATGCTCTCCAGCCCGTACAAGATCGGCCGCCCGCGCCAGTTGTACACCGGCTACGAGTCGCGTGACATTACCAAGCTGGAAGATCGCAAGTAAGCACTTGGCTTAAGCTGTACTGAGAACGCCTCCCTTAGTGGAGGCCGTTTTTGTTTGTGTTGCCCTGTCTACCGTTATCGCAGGCAAGCCAGCTCCCACAGTTGACTGCATTCCAACTGATGTCCTCGGTCAACTGTGGGAGCGGGCTTGCTCGCGAAAGCAATCGAAAATACACCACCGAACCCCAGGCAAAAAAAATACCCCAGCCTTTCGACCGGGGCATTTCTCATTCAGCTACAACCTCAGTGGTTAACCGCCCCACTCGCCCCCAGGCCAGTCTGCGAGCGCACAAACTGCGGGAAGAACAGCGCTCGTTCTTTCTCTGCCGCCGCCGACTTGTCGGTGATGGAGAAGAACCAGATGCCGACGAACGCAATGATCATCGAGAACAGCGCCGGGTACTCATACGGGAAGATGGCTTTTTCATGGTGCAGGATCGAGACCCAGATGGTCGGCCCCAGGATCATCAGGCCCACGGCACTGACCAGGCCCAGCCAGCCGCCGATCATCGCGCCACGGGTGGTGAGGTTCTTCCAGTACATGGAGAGCAACAGCACCGGGAAGTTACAACTGGCGGCAATCGAGAACGCCAGGCCGACCATGAACGCGATGTTCTGGCTTTCGAACAGGATGCCCAAGCCGATCGCCAGCGCCGCCAAGGCGATGGTGGTGATCTTCGAGACGCGAATCTCATCCTTGTCGTTGGCCTTGCCTTTCTTGATCACGCTGGCGTACAGGTCATGGGACACCGCCGAAGCACCCGCCAGGGTCAAGCCGGCAACCACTGCCAGGATGGTGGCAAACGCCACGGCCGAGATGAAGCCCAGGAAGATACTGCCACCCACCGCGTTGGCCAGGTGCACCGCCGCCATGTTGTTGCCGCCCAGCAAGGCGCCTGCGGCATCCTTGAACGCCGGGTTGGTGCTGACCAGCAGGATCGCGCCGAAGCCGATGATAAAGGTCAGGATGTAGAAGTAACCGATGAAGCCGGTGGCATACAGCACGCTCTTACGCGCTTCCTTGGCGTCGCTTACGGTGAAGAAGCGCATCAGGATGTGCGGCAGGCCGGCGGTACCGAACATCAGTGCCAGGCCCAAGGAAAATGCCGAGATCGGATCTTTCACCAGGCCGCCGGGGCTCATGATCGCTTCACCTTTAGGGTGAACCTTGATCGCCTCGGAGAACAGCATGTTGAAGTCGAAGTTGACGTGCTTCATCACCATCAGCGCCATGAACGAGGCACCGGACAGCAACAGCACCGCCTTGATGATCTGCACCCAAGTGGTCGCCAGCATGCCGCCGAACAGCACGTACAGGCACATCAGGATACCCACCAGGATAACCGCCACATGGTAGTCCAGGCCAAACAGCAGTTGGATCAGCTTGCCCGCGCCCACCATCTGCGCGATCAGGTAGAACGCCACCACCACCAGCGAACCGCACGCCGACAGGCTGCGGATCTGGGTTTGCCCCAGGCGGTACGATGCCACGTCGGCAAAGGTGTATTTACCCAGGTTGCGCAGGCGCTCGGCGATCAGGAACAAAATGATCGGCCAGCCCACCAGGAAGCCGATCGAGTAGATCAGGCCGTCGTAGCCGGAGGTGTAGACCAGTGCGGAAATCCCCAGGAAGGACGCTGCAGACATATAGTCGCCGGCAATCGCCAAGCCGTTCTGGAAACCGGTGATCTTGCCGCCTGCCGCATAGTAGTCGGCCGCCGAATTGTTACGCTTGGACGCCCAATAGGTGATGCACAGAGTGGCCCCCACGAACGCCACGAACATCACGATGGCCGAGATATTCAGGGGCTGCTTTTGCACGGCTCCGGTCAATGCGTCCGCCGCCCAGACGGCCGGGGCAAACAGCGAAGCGCCGAATACTGCCAGTAGACGCCGGATCATTGCGCAGCCTCCTTGAGAATCGCATTGTTCAGGTCGTCAAACTCGCCATTGGCCCGGCGCACATAGATGCCGGTCAGGATGAAGGCGGACACAATCAGCCCGACGCCCAGGGGAATGCCCCAGGTAATCGACGAACCGGGGCTGATCTTGGCCCCCAGTACTTGTGGCCCATAGGCGATCAACAGGATGAAAGCGGAGTAAAGCCCTAGCATGATCGCCGAGAGAATCCAGGCGAACCTTTCCCTTTTTCTCACCAGCTCCTTGAAACGCGGGCTGTTTTGAATCGAGAGGTAAATGCTGTCGTTCATTGTTTTTATCCTCGCAGCACAGCTTTTTTATTATTGGAACGTACCCACTGTATGCGGCTGTGAGACAGGTTCCAGACGACCTTAGTAGTAGATCGAGTGTAGCGAGGGTTGGCGGGGGCGCAGAAACAATTGCAGGGGCTGAAATTAATGTGGGAGGGGGCTTGCTCCCGAAGGCGATGCGTCAGTCGCACATGTTTTGACTGACATATCGCCTTCGGGAGCAAGCCCCCTCCCACATTAATTTCAGCCCCTGCAATTGTTTCTGCGCCCCCGCCAACCCTCGCTACACTCGATCTACTACTAAGGTCGTCTGGAACCTGTCTCACAGCCGCATACAGTGGGTACGTTCCAATAATAAAAAAGCTGTGCTGCGAGGATAAAAACAATGAACGACAGCATTTACCTCTCGATTCAAAACAGCCCGCGTTTCAAGGAGCTGGTGAGAAAAAGGGAAAGGTTCGCCTGGATTCTCTCGGCGATCATGCTAGGGCTTT
>JAFHKH010000128.1 GCA_016937595.1 Pseudomonas cedrina subsp. fulgida
CCAGGCTGTCGATGGCCGAGAGGGTTTTTTCGCCATCCGGCACGGCGATCTTGATCACGGTGAAACCGTGTTCCTTGCCGGCTTTTTCGGCGAAGGCCCATTCGGTCTGGAACCAGGGTTCTTCGGCCTGTTTGACCAGGAAGCCGATCTTGACTTCTTCAGCGGCCAGCAACAGCCCGCTCAAGCTCATGGCCGAGACCGCCACAGCGGCGCAGCACAGGGAACGCAAACCACGACGACGATTCATACGGGTGACTCCTTGTTGTTGTTTTGTGTTTTTTTGTGGGAGCGGGCTTGCTCGCGAAGAACGTCAACGCTGATGCGGTCATTCAGGATGAACGCAGCGCTCTCAGGTTTTTCGCGAGCAAGCTCGCTCCTACAGGGGTTAGCCGGCAAAGCGATTACAGGGTTTTCCAGGGACATCCACTTCTATGGCCAGCACCGCACCGTCCAAAGGGTGATCCAACGGGCTGGCGGCACTGGTGATATACAGGGTAGTGAGGTTGGGGCCACCGAACACGCAACTGGTGGGACGGCTGACGGGCAGTTCGATGATGCGGTCCACCTGGCCTTCAGGGGTGAGGCGCAGCAGGCAACTGCGTCCCAGCGCGCGTTCCAGATATACCCTTGCACGTCCATGGCCGAGCCATCCGGCCCACCGCGTTCGTGCGGGCCGAACCAGACCTGCGCGGGCTCGAGCTGGCCATCCGGCTGGATGCCATAGCGGTACAGCGTGCCGTCCAGGCTGTCGCCGAAATGCACCAGGCTCGCGTCATCATTCCATAGCAAGGTATTGGGAATGCCCAGGCCACTGAGCAACGGCGTGACCTGTGCATCGGCATCGATGCGAAACAGGCCGCCGGAGCGTCGGGTGATGGGCAGGTCTTCACCCTGCTCGCCGATGTTGTTCTGCATGGTGCCCAGCCACAGCCGGCCCTGGGCATCGCAACGGGCTTCATTGCCACGGTTGCCCGCTTGCGGGTCGGCCACGCACAGCAGCGTCAGCGCTTCGGTGGCCAGGTCGAGGCGATACACGCCACTGCTCAAGGTCACCAGCGCATCGCCGCTTTCACACGGGATAAACGCCGAGACATGCTCGGGCAACTGCCATATCTGCAATTGCCCGTTCATCAGGCGCAGCGCCTGTTTGCCGGCGATATTCACCCAGTACAACGCCTGGGTGGGCACGTCCCAGAACGGGCCCTCCCCCAGTTGCGCGCGATGTGCGGTAACAGCGTGAAACGACATGATGCCTCCTGCAGTGTGGTTGTTCTCAGGTGCGCGTTACAGCGCCTCGCGCGATGGCGTGCCATCCACCAGGCGCTGGATACGCAACGGATTGGCGTTTTTCAGCGCATCGGGCAGCAGGCTGTCGGGGTAGTTCTGGAAGCACACCGGGCGCAGGAAACGGTCGATGGCCAAGGTGCCGACCGAGGTGCCACGGGCATCCGAAGTGGCCGGGTACGGCCGCCGTGCACCATCGAATCGCAGACTTCCACGCCGGTCGGGTAACCGTTGAGCAGGATGCGCCCGACTTTCTGTTCGAGCAGCGGCGTGAGTTCGGCGAACTGCTGGAAGTCAGCCGGCTCGCCAATGATCGTGGCGGTCAGTTGCCCGTGCAGGCCGTGCAAGGCGGCGCTGAGCTGGGCCTGGTCGGCGACTTCGACGAACACCGTGGTAGGGCCGAAGACTTCTTCCTGCAGCACTTCATCGCCGTCGATCAACAGGCGCACATCGGCCTTGAACAGTTGCGGCTGCGCCTGGTTGCCCGCCTGGGCGTTGCCCGCCAGGTGCTGGATACCAGGGTGCGCGAGAAGTTTTTCCAGGCCCTTGCCGTAGCTGCCCAGGGTGCCGGCGTTGAGCATGGTCTGTGCCGGTTGCGCGCCGATCAGTTGCGCCACTTGTTGGGTAAAGGCGCTGAATTCAGGCGAAGCGATGCCGATCACCAGGCCAGGGTTGGTGCAGAACTGACCGCACCCCTGCACCACCGAAGCGGTCAGGTCGCGGGCGATGTTTTCCGCCCGCGCGTTGAGGGCCTGGGGCAACACGATCACCGGGTTGATGCTCGACATTTCGGCAAACACCGGGATCGGCTGCGGGCGCGCCGCCGCCATGTCGCATAAGGCACGACCGCCCTTGAGCGAACCGGTAAAGCCCACGGCCTGGATCGCCGGGTGCTTGACCAGGGCCTCGCCGACGCCGCCACCAAAAATCATATTGAACACACCGGCCGGCATCTCGGTTGCTTCGGCAGCGCGAATGATTGCATCGGCGACCTGTTCAGCCGTGGCCATATGGCCGCTGTGGGCCTTGAACACCACCGGGCAACCTGCCGCCAGCGCCGCCGCGGTGTCGCCGCCCGCCGTGGAAAAGGCCAGGGGGAAGTTGCTTGCGCCGAACACCGCCACCGGGCCGAGGCCAATGCGGTATTGACGCAGGTCCGGACGTGGCAGCGGCTGGCGATCAGGCAAAGCCTTATCGATGCGCGCACCGTAGAAATCACCACGGCGCAGTACATTCGCGAACAGGCGCATCTGGCCGCTGGTACGCCCACGCTCGCCCTTGATGCGCGCAGCCGGCAAGGCGGTTTCGCGGCAGACCAATTCAACGAAGTTATCGCTCAGGGCATCCAGTTCGTCGGCGATTGCATCCAGGAACTGCGCGCGCCGCGCCGCACTCAATGCGCGGTAGGCAGGATAGGCCTGCGCGGCGGCCTTGGCGGCGGCGTCGACTTCCTCTGGGGTGGCTTGGTAGAAATCCTGGGGCAAGGCTTCACCGGTGGTTGCGTCGACGCTTTGCAGCTTGACGCTGCCGTTGGCGCTACGCTGGCCGCCGATGTAGTTGTGGCCGAGAAACGAAGTCATGGGGCTCTCCTTTAAAGGGTGATGACGTTGCCGGGTTCGAATGCCGCATCGCTGCTGCCGACACGGTTGATCAGCGGCGCGCCGAACTCAGCCTGGCTGATCTCGAACACATCGCCGGCCTGGGTACGTATACCGTCGGCAAATGACAGCGTGGCGGTGCCGAAGAAGTGAATATGCACATCGCCGGGCTTGAGGAACTGGCGGTATTTGAAGTGGTGGTATTCGAGATTTTCCAGGCTGTGGCACATATTGGCCTCGCCACTGAGGAATTCGTTCCGCCAGATTTCCTCGCCATTACGCAAAATGCGGCTGGAACCCGCCAGGTGCTGGGGCAACTCGCCCACGCGCAATTCCGGGCCATAGCTGCAACTGCGCAGTTTGGAATGGGCCAGGTACAGGTAGTTCTTGCGCTCCATGATGTGGTCGGAGAACTCGTTGCCCACCGCAAAGCCTACGCGATAAGGCTTGCTGTCCGGGCCGATCACGTACAGGCCACCGATTTCCGGCTCTTCACCGGCATCTTCGGCAAACGGCGGCACCGGGAAGGCGGCGCCCGGACGCACCACGGTGCTGCCGTCGCCCTTGTAGAACCACTCCGGTTGCACGCCGGCCTGGCCGGCCGCCGGTTTACCGCCCTCCACGCCCCATTTGAAGATGCGCATGGTGTCGGTCAATGCGGTCTCGTCGCCGGCCTGGTGCATCTTGTCGCGCGCCGAAGCGCTGCCCAGGTGGGTCAGGCCAGTGCCGCTGATCAGCATGTGCGCAGGGTCCGGATGATCCAACGGCGGCAGCACCCTCAGGTCGGCCAGCAGGTTGGCGTAATCATGGCTGTCGCCCAGGCCGAGGCTGTTCACCTGTTGTTCCAGGCCCACGCCCGCTTCGATGGCGGCCAGGGCCAACTCGCGCACGCTGCGCGCCGTCTGGACTTCGCGCAGGGTGTTGCCTTCTACTACGCCGACCCGGCGTTCACCGTTGCTTAACTCAAACTGCACTAAACGCATCGATTTTCTCCCAGATTAAGTACGTGTGGCGCCACGGGCGCTGGCGGCAAATTGGTCGGCAGGCAGCACATGCTTGCGCTCCAGCAGGCGATAGACCACGAAGGTCAAGAGCAGCCCGAACACCATCACCGCCGACAGGAAATACAAGCCCGACGCCAGGTTACCGGTGTATTCCTTGAGCGCGCCGATGACGAACGGGCCGATATAGCCGCCGAGGTTGCCCACCGAGTTGATCAGGGCAATGCCCGCCGCCGCGCTGGCGCCGGCAAAGAAGCGCCCCGGCAAGGTCCAGAACACCGCTGTGCAGGAAAACAGCGCGAACGCCGCCAGGCACAACGCGGCCATTTGCAGCACCGGCACACTGAGCCAGGCGCTGCAGAACAGGCCGATGGCGCCCAGCACATAGAGCACCGCCAGGTGGCCGTAGCGATCATTCAAACGGTCGGAACTGCGCGGGATGATCAGCAGGCCGATGATGCCAAAAATATACGGCACGGCGGAGATAAACCCAGTGGCGAGGTCGCTGCCGCCGAATTGCTTGATCAGGGTCGGCAGCCACAGGCCCAGGCCGTAGATGCTCAGGGTCACCGGCAGGTAGAACAGCGCCAGCAGCAACACGCGTTTGTCTTTCAGCGCATGCAATGGGTTGCCGTGACGGGTCTGGCCGTAGGCTTGCAGGTCTTTGTTCAGTTCGCCGCTCAGCCAGGCCTTTTCCTCGTCGCTCATCCACTTGACCTGGTTCGGGCCGTCCGGCAGGTAGCGCAGCACCGGCCAGGTCAGCAGGATCGCCGGGGTGCCGATCACGATGAACAGCCACTGCCAGCCGTGCAGGCCGAGGATGCCGTCCATGCCCAGCAGGCCACCGGATACAGGGCCGGTGATCATCATGGCGATGGGTTGCGAGAGGATAAACAGCCCGAGGATCTTGCCGCGATGGCGCACCGGGAACCACTGGGTGATGTAGTACAGGACGCCCGGAAAGAAGCCCGCTTCGGCCGCGCCGAGCAGAAAGCGCATCACATAGAAGCTGTGCGGCCCTTGCACAAAGGCCATGCCGATGGTGATGGCGCCCCAGGTAATCATGATGCGCGCGAACCAGCGCCGCGCGCCGAAGCGGTCGAGCATCAGGTTGCTGGGAATCTCGAACAGGAAGTAGCCAATGAAGAACAACCCCGCGCCCAGGCCATAGGCAGCGTCGCCAATACCCACGTCGGCGCCCATGTGCAATTTGGCGAAACCCACGGCGGAACGGTCCACGTAGGCGATCAGGTACAGCAGGATCAGGAAGGGAATCAGTTTCAGCGTGATGCGCCGAATAAGCCGCAGTTCCTGGCTCATGGGTCGATCTCCGGTTGTTGTTTTTATAGGAAGCTCGGGGCACGCCTCTCGCGAAATGCGCCAGGGTCATACCAAAGATGAGACCGACTATATAGTAGGACTATTTGCAAAACAACTCTTCCAAAGCATCGATTTTGCGCTTATGTTTAAGCACGCATAGAACATATAGTCATACAATAAGAGAATCGATCATGTCTGATAAAAAGCCCGGCCTACGCTCCGCCCAGTGGTTCGGTACCGCCGACAAGAACGGCTTCATGTACCGCAGCTGGATGAAGAACCAGGGCATCGCCGACCATCAGTTCCATGGCAAACCGATCATCGGTATCTGCAACACCTGGTCGGAGCTGACCCCGTGCAACGCGCATTTCCGCCAGATCGCCGAGCACGTCAAGCGCGGCGTGATCGAGGCCGGCGGCTTCCCGGTGGAATTCCCGGTGTTCTCCAACGGCGAATCGAACCTGCGCCCTACCGCCATGCTCACCCGCAACCTGGCGAGCATGGACGTGGAAGAAGCGATCCGCGGCAACCCGATTGACGGCGTGGTGCTGCTGACCGGCTGCGACAAAACCACCCCGGCCCTGCTGATGGGCGCCGCCAGTTGCGACGTACCGGCCATCGTGGTCACCGGCGGGCCGATGCTCAACGGCAAGCACAAGGGCCAGGACATCGGCTCGGGCACCGTGGTATGGCAGCTCAGCGAACAGGTGAAAGCCGGCACCATTACCCTGGATGATTTCCTCGCGGCCGAGGGCGGCATGTCGCGTTCGGCGGGCACCTGCAACACCATGGGCACCGCCTCGACCATGGCCTGCATGGCCGAAGCACTGGGCACTTCCCTGCCCCACAACGCGGCGATCCCGGCGGTGGATGCGCGGCGGTATGTGCTGGCGCATATGTCGGGCATGCGCGCGGTAGAGATGGTGCGTGAAGATTTGAAGCTGTCGAAGATCCTTACCAAGGAGGCGTTCGAAAACGCGATTCGCGTGAACGCGGCCATCGGCGGTTCGACCAACGCCGTGATTCACCTCAAGGCCATCGCCGGACGCATCGGCGTGGAGCTGGACCTGGATGACTGGACCCGCATCGGCCGTGGCATGCCGACCATTGTCGACCTGCAGCCATCGGGGCGCTTCCTGATGGAAGAGTTCTACTACGCTGGCGGTCTGCCCGCCGTGCTGCGCCGTCTCGGTGAAGCCAACCTGATCCCGCACCCGGACGCGCTGACCGTGAACGGCAAGTCCCTGGGCGAGAACACCAAGGACTCGCCGATCTACGGCCAGGATGAAGTGATCCGCACCCTCGACAACCCGATCCGCGCCGATGGCGGTATCTGCGTGCTGCGCGGCAACCTGGCGCCGCTGGGCGCGGTGCTCAAGCCCTCGGCCGCCAGCGCGGAGCTGATGCAGCACCGGGGCCGTGCGGTGGTGTTCGAGAACTTCGACATGTACAAGGCACGCATCAACGACCCGGAGCTGGACGTGGACGCCAACTCGATCCTGGTCATGAAAAACTGCGGGCCCAAGGGTTACCCAGGCATGGCCGAGGTCGGCAACATGGGCCTGCCGGCCAAGCTGCTGGCCCAGGGCGTGACCGACATGGTGCGCATTTCCGATGCGCGCATGAGCGGCACGGCGTACGGCACGGTGGTGTTGCACGTGGCGCCGGAAGCCGCTGCCGGCGGGCCGTTGGCCGCGGTGAAGGAAGGCGACTGGATCGAACTGGACTGCGCCAATGGCCGCCTGCACCTGGACATTCCTGACGCAGAGCTGGCCGCGCGCATGGCAGACCTGGCGCCGGCGGAAAAACTCATCGTCGGTGGGTATCGCCAGCTGTACATCGACCATGTGCTGCAGGCCGACCAAGGTTGTGACTTTGACTTCCTGGTGGGTTGCCGCGGGGCGGAAGTCCCCCGGCATTCCCACTAATTGGGATGCTATGATGCCGCGAATCTAAGTCAGAGCCTTCCCGTCGTTATGGATCACCAGCCGCCCAAGCCGCGCAAGAGCCAGCATGCCCAGATTGTTCAGGATTTGGGCATGCACATCGTTTCCGGCCGCTTCAAGCCTGAAGAACGGTTGCCCATGGAGGCCACGCTCTGCGAGGAGTACAAGGTCAGCCGCTCGGTGCTGCGCGAGGCGACACGGGTGCTCAGCGCCAAGGGCCTGGTGTATTCAAAGCCACGGGTGGGCGCGGTGGTGCGGCCACGCTTGAAATGGCACCTGCTCGACCCGGACGTGCTGTCCTGGTTGATGCAGTCCACGCCTCACAGCGAGTTCTTCAACACCCTGGCCGGTGTGCGGCGCATTCTCGAACCGGAAATCGCCGCCATGGCCGCGACCACGGCCACCGATGAAGACATCGCCATCATCGAGAAGGCTTACGGCGGCATGGAAACTGCGAAAACCCACGAAGACCTGTTGCAGGCCGACCTGGACTTCCACCGCGCCATTGCCGACGCCACCCGCAACGACCTGCTCGCCTATATGTGCAACATGCTGTCGCTGCCGTTGCGCGAGTCGATCAACATCACCAACCGCCGCCCGGATATCCAGGGCCTGAGCCTGCCCCGGCACAAGGCGATCCTCACCGCGATCAAAAACCGCGACGCACTGGGCGCACGGCATGCCTCGCTGGTGCAGCTGGATGACACGCGCGTCGCGCTGGACACAGTGATGAACGTGCTCACGCCGCTCTGAAGCCGTTCACCACTGCGTCTCAAGGCTCGCTTTAATGCAAGCCGTAGGTATGAATGCCGACGCTATCACGCTGACTTTGCTTGGCCCAGAATACCCGGTCGCTGGCACCGTCGAAGCCGAGCACGCCGTGGTCGTCCAAGGCCAGGCGTCGCCAGCCCTGGCCCGCGTCCGTGGAATAAAACACCGCCCCGGCCGAGATATTCGCATCGCCCCACCCATACAGCCAACGCGGGGGGTGGTGTTCGCTGTAGGTGCTGATCATCAGGCTATCGCGCCCCACCCATAACTTCCGGGCCTGGGTGCTGGCGGCCAGCGGCGCGAACACATTGGGCACATCGCCCAGAGGCTGCCAGGCCAGGGTAGTGGTGTTCATTTCAGCGACCATGGCCTGCCCACCCGGGCCCTGGTCGATCAGGCCGAACACACGCCCTGCGCCGTTGCTGCCCAGGTCGGTGATGTACAGGCCGTCTTCACGCTCGATCTTGCCCACTTGCCATGCCCCGGCCGTGCGCGTGAGTGCCACCCGCGTGGTGACGCTGGCCGCCACGTTGCCGCCCTTGCCATCCGGGGAACTGCCCCAGAAGCGCTGGGACACCCAGATATAGGCGCGTCGGGCATCCAATTGCAGCACGTGGGTCACCTGATCGCTCGAATCGTGCCATTGCTTGATATCCGGGCGTTTGCCGCTTGCATACTCACCCCCTACCACCAAGGAGTGTGGGGTCATGATTGGCGTACTGTGCAGGCCTCCGGCGCTGGAGTAGTACACCCCGGTCGATACGCCGTTGGACTCGTCCTCGATTTCTTCGGGGAGGCCCCAGGCCCAGACCTCATCCTTGCTGTAGAAGTACGGATCGAGGAGCACCAGCGCCCCACCTATCCCAGGGAAGAAATCATCGGCCAGCAACGTCCAGGTCTTGCCCTGGTCATCACTGCTGAACACCACCTGGCCCTCGGCGCCCTTGGGACGCTGCAGGTCGGTGAGCAGAAACACACGCGCGCCATCGGCACTGGCCACCAAGGAGGCGCCGCCACTGAGCTGGGCGACTGGCTTGAACTCGCCGTCGGCCCCCAGGCGCGACACAAAGGTGGTCTGGGGTGTGCTGCCGGAGAAGAAGCCGGAATAAGTGCTTTCCTCTTCCGGCGCCTTTGGGGTCTTGCCATAGAGCTGCTCGCTCAGGTTGACCCCTTGGGCGGTCGGTCGAACGTGTGATATTCGTCATCGACCCGCCCTACCAACCAGGTTCCTTGGGCCGTCACCACAACGCCGGTACCCGAGTCGTCGAAGTCATACGGGCTCAGGCCCTGCACGGTGCCCAACTGCTGCTGAGCCGGGCTGGCACGCCGATTTCCAGCTTGGGGCTGGCGATGATCCAGATGTACCACAGCGCGGCGCCGATCAGCAGGGCGACGACCAGGCGGGTGATGAAGACTGAGCGAGGCATGGGATGTCCATCTCCGGGGAAATGGGCATGCTTTTCTCATCTATCGGGGAAGGCGTAAACGCTTATTTGAGCGCAGGCGGGTTTTTCTGCCGGGGTTGTGACGTGGCGTGCAGGGTATCGACACAACCTTCAAAGGCTGGCGAATTCCCCCATGTGGCGAGCGGGCCTGCCCCAATGCTCATCAGTTAAGCGCAGATT
>JAFHKH010000129.1 GCA_016937595.1 Pseudomonas cedrina subsp. fulgida
TGCCGCTGGCGATCAGTTCGTCGTCTTCACAGACCAGTACGTGCATGGTGAACCCTTCATGAAAGATGGGATGGATTAGAAGAGGGACAGATTAAGCGCGCATTATGCCGTCAATCCTCGCAACACCAGACAATTCCTACACTCTAGAATAGCCTGGGTTAATCATCGGTTAATCAACGCCACACATTGTGTGCCTCACTTGCATCGAACTAAGGCTTGACCAATGCGGCATCTGTTTACCTTTCTGCTGGTGGTGTTCGCCGGGTTCGCCCAGGCCGCGCCGGGCAACCCGTTTGAGACCAAACCCGATTTCCTCCCGGTGGGCAAAGCCTTCACCTTTACCTCCGAACGTCTTGAAAGTGGCGAGACCCAGCTGTATTGGCAGATTGCCGACGGTTATTACCTGTACAAACAACGCATGAAATTCGAGGGCCTGGCCGAACAGCCCGCGCTGCCGCAGGGCGAAGCCCATAGCGATGAATTTTTCGGCGAACAGGAGGTGTATCGCCAAGGCCTGGAAGTGAAGATTCCGGCCGTGCCACCGGTAAGATCAAGCTGGGCTGGCAGGGCTGCGCCGATGCGGGGCTGTGCTACCCGCCGCAGTCGATGACCGTGGACCTGGGTGGCAACCCCGCCGTGGCAGCCACGGCCCAAGCCCAGGACCAGAGCCTGGCCAGTGGCTTGCAACAACGCAGCCTGGGCTGGAGCCTGCTGCTGTTCTTTGGCCTTGGCCTGCTGCTGGCATTTGCACCCTGCTCGTTGCCGATGCTACCGATTCTCGCCGGCCTGGTGGTGGGCAGTGGCGCCAGCCCCCGTCGCGGTTTTGCCTTGGCCAGCAGCTACGTGGTGTGCATGGCGCTGGTGTATGCGGCGCTGGGGGTATTGGCCGCATTGCTCGGTGGCAACCTCGCCGCGTTGCTGCAAACGCCGTGGATCCTCGGCAGTTTCGCTGCCCTGTTCGTGATCCTGGCCCTGCCGATGTTCGGCTTCTTTGAACTGCAACTGCCCGCATTCCTGCGTGACCGCCTGGACAACGTCAGCCGCCAGCAAAGCGGCGGCAGCCTGGTAGGCGCGGGAATTCTCGGCGCCCTGTCCGGCCTGCTGGTGGGTCCATGCATGACCGCGCCCCTGGCCGGCGCCCTGCTCTATATCGCCCAAACCGGCAATGCGCTGCACGGCGGCCTGATCCTGTTCGCCATGGGTATCGGCATCGGCATTCCGTTGCTGCTGCTGGTGACCGTGGGCAATCGCTTCCTGCCCAAACCAGGCACCTGGATGAACGTGCTCAAAGGCATCTTCGGCTTCCTGTTCCTCGGCACCGCCGTGCTGATGATCCGCCCGGTGGTTGGCGACACCTTGTGGATCGGCCTGTGGGGCGCACTCGCGCTGGTGATGGCTTACTGTGGCTGGACGCTGGCCCGCGAATACGGCCTGGCCGCCAAGGTGTTTGGCGCCGGCTCCCTGGTGCTGGGCCTGTGGGGCGCCGTGCTGGTGGTAGGCGCAGCGGGTGGCAGCGATGACCTGTGGCAACCGCTGAAGGTCTACAACGGCTCGCGGGCCGCCACCGTATCGACTGCCCACGACGCCTTCATGACCATCAACGACCCCGCCGTGCTGCAAAGCCAGCTCGACAGCGCCAAGGCCCAGGGCCAATGGGTGCTGGTGGACTATTACGCCGACTGGTGCGTGTCGTGCAAGATCATGGAAAAACAGGTGTTCGGCAAGCCTGACGTCATGCAAGCCCTGAAAGACGTGCGCCTGCTGCGCCTGGACGTTACCGCCGACAATGCCGCCAGCCGCGAGCTGCTCGGCCGCTACAAAGTGCCTGGCCCGCCGAGCTTCGTCTGGATCGGCCCGGACGGCGAAGAACGCCGCGTCCAGCGCATCACCGGCGAAGTGGATGCCGCCGCTTTCCTGCAACGCTGGACCCAAACCCGGGACGCACTCTGAATGCTGACCCTGACCATCGGCACCTTCGCCATCGCCCTGAATCACCTGCTGCTGATCAGTGCGCTGATTCTGGCCACCCTGGTGGGCTGGCGCGTGGCCAAGCGTGGCGGTGAAAACCCGGAATCGGTGCTGTTCAGCCTGTTCCTGCTGGGCATGCTGGTTGCCCGCGTCAGCTTCGTGCTCATGTACTGGAGCGATTACCGCCACGACCCGCTGCAAATGGTCGACCTGCGCGACGGCGGTTTCCTCGCCTGGCCCGGTGTGGTCGCCCTGGTCCTCGGCGCACTGGCCTACGGCTGGCGACGCCCTGCCCTGCG
>JAFHKH010000013.1 GCA_016937595.1 Pseudomonas cedrina subsp. fulgida
AACGTTGATCGGTAACGGTCCGGAAGCGATGAGCAAGGTGTCGATGGTCGGCAACGACCTGTCGCTGGACAGCGGCGTGGGCACGTGTCGTAAGGATGGGCAGTCGGTGCCGGTAGGGGTCGGCCAGCCAACGCTGAAGATTGACGCGATCACCGTGGGTGGCACGGGGTCGTAAGCCGTGGAGCTTCGGGTGGCGAGGACCGCCACCCGGGGAAGAGGATCAGCGCAGGCCGCGTTGGGTCTCGTCCAGCTCTCGGATGTACTTGAAGATTTTACGGCTGGTGGCCGGCGCTTTGTTATGCGCCTGCTCGTGCTGGGCCTGACGGATCAGGGAGCGCAATTGCTGGCGGTCCGCGTCCGGGTAGTCCAATACGAATTTCTCCAGCACGGCGTCATCGCCCGAGATCAGGCGGTCACGCCAACGCTCCAGGTTATGGAAGCGTTCGTTGTACTGGCGAGTGGAGGCATCGGTTTGATCAAGCAAGGCCAGAATGGCGTCAGTGTCCTGATCGCGCATCAGTTTGCCGATAAACATGATGTGCCGTTTACGCGCGATATTCGCGGTGTGCTTGGGCGCATCCGCCAAGGCCCGACGCATTTCGTCGGTCAACGGCAGTTTTGCAATCAAATCCTTCTTGAGCGTTGTAAGGCGCTCGCCGAGGTCAACCAGAGCATGCAGCTCACGTTTGACCTGGGTTTTGCTTTTCTCCCCATCGAGGGAGTCGTCGTAAGAATCAACCATGGTGGCAGTCCGCAAAGAAACGCCGCCATGATAACCAGTCGGGGGCCGCTTGTCCGGCCCGGTCGCTCGATGGCCTTAACCGAAAGCAGAATTTGAGTGGAGAAAACCATGAGTGCAGCCCAAAGCGTCGGTCCGCAAGCGTTACCGGCACTGCAGGAACAAGTCGAGCAGATCCTTGCCGAGGCCAAGCGCCAGGGGGCCAGCGCCTGTGAAGTCGCGGTGTCGCTGGAGCAAGGGCTGTCGACGTCGGTGCGTCAGCGGGAAGTGGAAACCGTTGAGTTCAATCGTGACCAAGGCTTTGGCATCACCTTGTATGTAGGGCAGCGCAAAGGGTCGGCCAGTACCTCGGCCAGTGGTCCGGAGGCGATCCGCGAAACCGTGGCGGCTGCATTGGCCATCGCCAAGCATACCTCCGAAGATGAAAGCTCGGGCTTGGCCGATAAGGCGCTGATGGCCAAGGATTTGAAGGATTTCGATCTGTTTCATGCCTGGGACATCACGCCAGAGCAGGCCATCGAGCAGGCGTTGACCTGCGAAGCGGCGGCGTTCGACGCCGATGCCCGCATCAAGAACGCCGATGGCACCACGTTGAGTACCCACCAGGGATGCCGCGTGTACGGCAACAGCCATGGTTTTATCGGTGGCTATGCTTCCACGCGCCATAGCCTGAGCTGCGTGATGATCGCCGAGGCCAATGGCCAGATGCAGCGCGATTATTGGTACGACGTGAACCGCCAGGGCGATCTGCTCGCTGATCCGGTCAGCATTGGCCAGCGTGCCGCGCAACGTGCGGCGAGTCGCCTGGGCGCGCGTCCGGTGCCAACCTGTGAAGTGCCGGTGCTGTTTTCCGCAGAGCTGGCCGGAGGGTTGTTCGGCAGTTTCCTGGGGGCGATTTCCGGTGGCAACCTGTACCGCAAGTCTTCGTTCCTTGAGGGCGCGATTGGCCAGAAGCTGTTTCCCGAGTGGCTGACCATTGACGAACGCCCGCACCTGATGCGCGCCATGGGCAGCACATCGTTCGACGGCGATGGCCTGGCGACTTACGCCAAGCCTTTCGTCGAGAACGGCGAGTTGGTTTCCTACGTATTGAGCACCTATTCCGGCCGCAAACTCGGCCTGCCGAGCACGGCCAACTCCGGTGGCGTGCACAACCTGTTCGTCACTCATGGCGAGGAAGATCAGGCCGCCCTGCTGCGGCGCATGGGGCGTGGCCTGCTGGTGACCGAATTGATGGGCCATGGCTTGAACATGGTCACCGGTGATTACTCCCGTGGCGCTGCGGGTTTCTGGGTGGAAAACGGCGAGATTCAGTTTGCCGTCCAGGAGGTGACCATCGCGGGCAACATGCGCGACATGTTCAAGCAGATCGTCGCAGTGGGTAATGACTTGGAACTGCGCAGCAACATTCGCACAGGTTCGGTGCTGATCGAGCGAATGACCGTCGCCGGTAGCTGAGCCCTCATCGTTTCACCCAAAGGCGCGTCCTCTTGAAGAGGGCGCGCCTTTTTTCGTGGCAAGGGATTAACACGCTGCCCTTGTTTTGATTCTTAATATCATTTAATAATAAATCTCATTACCGAATGAGTGTGGATCATGAAGCCTGTCCTGCATGAGGATCCTTACCTTGAGAGCTGGCGCTGGATGAGTCGCCAGATTCGCTGCGGCCTCGACCCCAACGAGCCGCGCCTGATCGAACATTACCTCAATGAGGGCCGGTACCTGGCGTGCTGCACCGCCACCCCTGCGTGGACGATCGCTGAAACCTCATTGCGTCTGCTACTCGACACCGCCAACGATATCGCGCTGCCCTGGCATTGGCGTTGCCTGTGCCTGGATCAGGCCTGGCGTCCACTGCGTGACCTGGAAAAGCTCTCCCACTGTGCCTGCCGCCTCAAGCGCTGGCAGACCTTTGCCTGGCAATTGGCGACGTGCCAATTGCTGCCTTCCCTTTCCGTTACCGACCTGGTCCAAGGATCCTCCGATGAGTAATACCCGTATCGAACGCGACAGCATGGGCGAACTGCAAGTGCCCGCCGAGGCCTTGTACGGCGCCCAGACCCAGCGCGCGGTGAACAATTTCCCGATCAGCCATCAGCCGATGCCGGCGCAATTCATTCGCGCACTGATCCTGGCCAAGGCCGCTGCCGCCCAAGTCAATGTCGACCTCAAGCAAATCAGCGCAGGGCAGGGCAAGGCTATCGTCGATGCCGCCCAAGGTCTGCTCGAAGGCGATTTCATGCGGCACTTCCCGGTGGATATCTTCCAGACCGGCTCCGGCACCAGCTCCAACATGAACGCCAACGAGGTCATTGCAACCCTCGCGACCCGTTTGCTGGGCGAGCCGGTCAACCCCAACGACCACGTGAACTGCGGCCAAAGCAGTAACGACATCATTCCGACCACGATACACGTCAGTGCTGCGTTGGTACTGCATGAGCACACGCTGCCGGCGTTGCTGCACCTGGTTCAGGTGATCGAGCAGAAAGCCGCAGAGGTCCACCCCTTCATCAAGACGGGGCGCACGCACCTGATGGACGCCATGCCGGTGCGCATGAGCCAGGTGCTCAACGGTTGGGCGCAGCAACTCAAGGCCAATATCGGGCATTTGCAAGACCTTTTGCCAAGCCTGCAAGCGCTGGCTCAGGGCGGCACGGCGGTCGGCACCGGGATCAATGCTCACCCGCAGTTCGCCGTGCGTTTCAGCCAGCAATTGAGCACCCTGACCGGCGTGACCTTCAGCCCAGGCAAGAACCTGTTTGCACTGATCGGCTCCCAGGACACCGCCGTTGCCGTCTCCGGCCAGTTGAAAGCCACCGCCGTGTCGCTGATGAAGATTGCCAACGACCTGCGCTGGATGAACTCCGGCCCGCTCGCCGGCCTGGGCGAAATCGAACTGGAGGCCTTGCAACCGGGCTCCTCGATCATGCCCGGCAAGGTCAACCCGGTGATCCCGGAAGCGACCGCCATGGTCGCCGCGCAGGTCATCGGTAACGACACGGTGATCACCGTCGCCGGCCAGTCGGGCAATTTCGAGCTGAACGTGATGCTGCCGATCATCGCCCAGAACCTGCTCAGCAGTCTTGAGTTGTTGGCCAATGCCAGCCGTTTGCTGGCAGACAAGGCCATCGCCAGCTTCAAGGTCAATGAAGCCAAGCTCAAGGAGGCGTTATCGCGCAACCCGATCCTGGTCACCGCACTCAACCCGATCATCGGTTACCAAAAGGCTGCTGAGATCGCCAAGACGGCCTATCAGCAGGGCCGCCCGGTGATTGACGTCGCCCTCGAGCACACCGACTTGCCGCGCAGCCAACTGGAAGTCCTGCTGGATCCGGAAAAGCTCACAGCCGGCGGCGTGTAATCACGACCCTGCTTTGGAGGCTCACCATGGAGCACTGGAAACGCACGATCGAACGGGCCAATCGCTGCTTTATGGCGGGCGAACTGGTGGATGCCCGCGAGGCCTACTTGCAAGCCCTGGCCCTGGCCCAAGTGTTGTTCGAACGCTGGGCGGACGCCGACGAAGCGGTGGCGGCTTGCGTCATTTCCCATCACAACCTGGCGGATCTGCACCTGCGCCTGAACCAGCCGGAAGAAAGCGCCGAATACCTTTGCGCCATTCACCAGCGTCTGCTGCAGACCCTGCAGGACGCGCGGTTGAGCCCGCAATTGCGCGAAGCGGCCCTGCGTCAAAGCAGCAAGACTTACGTCGAACTATTGAATTTCATCAGCGATCACGGCGAGTACCCACGCACCCATCGCTTGCTGGGTGGTGCTGCGGTGCAACCGACCACGCCTCACTACGGAGCACATTGATATGACCTACACCTTGCCTGCCTTGCCTTACGCCTACGACGCGCTGGAACCGCATATCGATGCGCAGACCATGGAAATCCACTACACCAAGCATCACCAGACCTACATCAACAACCTCAACGCGGCCGTAGAAGGCACTGAATTTGCGGACTGGCCAGTGGAGAAGCTGGTGGCCAGCGTGCAGCAGTTGCCGGAAAAACTGCGTGCTGCGGTGATCAACCAGGGCGGCGGCCACGCCAACCACTCATTGTTCTGGGCGGTGATGTCGCCCAAGGGCGGCGGTCAACCCGAGGGCGCGCTAGGCAAGGCGATCGACGAGCAGTTGGGTGGCTTCGACAGTTTCAAGGAAGCGTTCACCAAAGCGGCCCTGACCCGTTTCGGCAGCGGCTGGGCCTGGCTGAGCGTCACCCCGCAAAAGACCCTGGTGGTGGAAAGCAGCGGTAACCAGGACAGCCCACTGATGAACGGTAATACGCCGATCCTCGGCCTGGACGTCTGGGAGCACGCCTACTACCTGCGGTATCAGAACCGCCGCCCCGAATACATCAATGCCTTCTACAGTGTTATTAACTGGCCGGAAGTTGCCGCACGCTATCAGGCCGCTGTTGCCTGAGTTCAACCTCATAACACGATCTAAGGCCGACTATGGGCACTGAAACACTGGCGATCAGCAGCGGGCGAATGTTTCGTTATGCGTTTGGCTCGTTGCTGCTATTGGCAGGTTCTGCATTGCTGGTGGCCCACGGGCTGGCCTGGCTGAACCTGGAGCTGCGTATTCTGCGCGCCTTGCAGGGCGGGGCCATCTGCGCGCTCGGCACGGCGCTCGGTGCCGTTCCGGTGCTGGTCATCCGGCGCATGCCGGTGGCGCTGAGCGATACGTTGCTGGGCTTTGGTGCCGGGGTGATGCTGGCGGCGACAGCATTTTCGCTGATCGTGCCGGGCATTGCGGCGGCTGAAAGCCTCGGGCTGTCGCCCTGGGGCGCCAGTGGCTTGATCAGCTTCGGCATTATGCTTGGTGCATTCGGGCTGTACCTGGTTGACCGCAAGGTCTCCGGCGCCAGCCCGGAAATGCTGGTCGCACGCCGGACAAACCGGTGATCCCGCCGCGCATCTGGCTGTTCGTGTTTGCCATCATCGCCCACAACATCCCGGAAGGCATGGCGGTGGGCGTCTCCGCCGGTGGCGGCATGCCGGATGCCGACAGCCTGGCCATGGGCATTGCCTTGCAGGATGTGCCTGAAGGCTTGGTGATTGCGCTGGTATTGGCCGGGGCAGGCATGTCGCGGGTCAAGGCGTTCCTGATCGGTGCTGCGTCAGGCCTGGTGGAGCCGGTGTTTGCCGTGCTCTGCGCATGGCTGGTGAGCCTGGCCGAGGTGCTGTTGCCTTTGGGCCTGGCCTTGGCTGCTGGCGCGATGCTGTTGGTGGTGACTCACGAAGTCATTCCCGAATCGCGGCGCAATGGTCACGAAAAGCTCGCCAGCCTTGGGTTGTGTACGGGGTTCTGCCTGATGATGGTGATGGATACTGCGCTGGGGTGATTGCTGCTTTTTGTAGGAGCGAGGGGGGCGCCTAGCTCTTGCTCGCGAAGAACGTAAACCATAACGCGGGCATTCTGGTTTAACAGGGTGCCTGTGCGTTTTGCGCGAGCAAGCTCGCTCCTGCAGGGGTTATTCGCCTTCGTCGAAGTAGTTATTGATCAACGCCACCAAGGCGTCCATCGCTTCCTGCTCCTGCTCGCCTTCGGTCTTCAAGTGGATCATGGTGCCCTTGCCGGCTGCCAGCATCATCATGGCCATGATGCTCTTGCCGTCGACCATGGAATCCGGGGTGCGCCCAGCGCGGATCTGGCAGGGAAACTGGCCGGCCACATCCACGAATTTGGCCGAGGCGCGGGCGTGCAAACCCAGCTTGTTGATGATTTCAATTTCACGAGCGGGCATCGCAGGGGTGTTCCTTTCAGCTAAGGTCGCGGTGGCGGACCTGGACATTCTTGAGGGTTTTTTGCAGCACCTGGCCCAGGCGCTCGGTCAGGTAGACGGAACGGTGGTGACCGCCGGTGCAGCCGATGGCAATGGTGACATAGGCCCGATTACTGGCGGCGAAGCGCGGCAGCCATTTGAGCAAATAACTGGAAATGTCCTGGAACATCTCCTCTACATCCGGTTGCGCAGCCAGGTAATCGGCCACCGGCTGGTCCAACCCGGATTGTTCACGCAGTTCCGGCTTCCAGTAGGGGTTGGGCAGGCAGCGCACATCGAATACCAGGTCGGCATCCACCGGCATGCCCCGCTTGAAGCCAAACGACTCCACGAGAAATGCCGTGCCCGGCTCTGGCTGGTTCAGCAGGCGCAGCTTGATGGCGTCGCGCAACTGGTACAGGTTGAGGCTGGTGGTGTTGATCTTGAGATCGGCCAGGTCGATGATCGGCCCCAGCAGCTTGGTTTCGTCTTCGATGGCTTCGGCCAGCGAACGCTGGGCGCTGCTGAGGGGGTGACGCCGACGGGTCTCCGAGAAACGCTTGAGCAGGGTCTCTTCGTCGGCGTCCAGGTACAGCACATCGCAATGGATGTGCTTGGCGCGCACTTCCTCGAGCAGTTCGGGGAACCTTGAGAGGTGGCTTGGCAGGTTGCGGGCGTCGATCGAAACCGCGACCAGCGGCTGCGCCAGCTCCGTGTGGATCAGCGCGCGCTCGGCCAGTTCCGGCAGCAGGCCGGCCGGCAGGTTGTCGATACAGTAGAAACCGCTGTCCTCAAGAACATTGAGGGCGGTGCTTTTACCCGAGCCTGAACGGCCGCTGACGATGATCAAACGCATGATTACTGCCCGTTCTGTTCATCCAGGACAACCTGGTACAGCGCCTCGTTGCTGCTGGCACTGCGCAGTTTGTGGCGTACTTCCTTGCGGTCGAGCATGCTGGCGATCTGCCGGAGCAGTTCCAGGTGTGCATCGGTGGCGGCTTGGGGGACCAGCAGTACAAACAGCAGGTCGACCGGGGCGCCGTCGATAGCGTCGAAATCGATGGGGGCTTCCAGATGCAGCAGGGCGCTGACGGGGGTCTCGCAACCTTTGAGGCGGCAGTGGGGAATGGCAATGCCGTTACCAAAACCGGTGGAACCGAGTTTTTCACGGGCAATCAGCGCGTCGAAGACATCCTGCATCTCCAGATCCGGCACTTCGCGCGCGATCAGGTTGGCAATTTGTTCGAGGGCTTTCTTCTTGCTGCCGCCCGGCACGTTCACAAGGGAACGGCCGGGGGTCAGGATGGTTTCAAGTCGGATCATGGGGGGAGAGTTAGCGACCTGTACCTTGCATCAGGTGCAGATTCTTTTCCTTATGCTTTATGAGTTGGCGGTCCAGCTTGTCGTAGAGCGAGTCAATCGCCGCGTACATGTCCTCATGTTCAGCATTGGCGACGAGCTTGGCATTCGGTACGTGCAGGGTGGCCTCGATTTTCTGCTTGAGCTTATCGACCTCCATGATGACCTGCACGTTGGTGATCTTGTCAAAATGCCCCGCAAGCTTGTTCAGCTTGCTCTCGGTATACTCACGCAGGGGCTTGGTGACTTCCAGCTGGTGTCCACTGATGTTGACTTGCATACAGCTTCTCCTTCGTTGCCAGTGCATAAAGCGACAGGTAAGGAATACCTGCCACTGGAACGCTGTGGCCCGCCCGTCACATCAAACGCTTACGCTCGCTGGAAGGCGCGATCCCGAGGGACTCGCGGTACTTGGCGACGGTTCGACGGGCGACCTGAATGCCTTGTGCCTCCAGTAAACCAGCGATCTTACTGTCACTCAATGGCTTTTTCTGATTTTCCGCGGCAACCAGTTTCTTGATGATCGCGCGGATCGCCGTGGACGAGCATTCGCCGCCCTCGGAGGTGCTCACATGGCTGGAGAAAAAGTATTTCAGCTCATATATACCCCGTGGGGTATGCATGAATTTTTGCGTGGTTACCCGCGAAATCGTCGATTCGTGCATGCCTACCGCCTCGGCGATGTCATGCAGCACCAGCGGCTTCATCGCTTCGTCGCCGTATTCCAGGAAGCCGCGCTGGTGCTCTACGATCTGGGTGGCGACTTTCATCAGGGTTTCGTTGCGGCTCTGCAGGCTCTTGATGAACCAGCGCGCTTCCTGCAACTGGTTGCGCATGAAGGTGTTGTCGGCGCTGGTATCGGCGCGGCGCACGAAACCGGCATATTGCGGGTTGACCCGCAGGCGCGGCACCGACTCCTGGTTCAGCTCCACCAGCCAGCGTTCGTTGTCCTTGCGCACGATCACGTCGGGGACGACATACTCGGCCTCGCTGGATTCGATCTGTGAGCCGGGGCGCGGGTTGAGGCTCTGTACCAGCTCGATGACCTGGCGCAGGTCGTCTTCCTTGAGCTTCATGCGGCGCATCAACTGGCTGTAGTCGCGGCTGCCCAGCAGGTCGATGTAATCGGTGACCAGACGCTGGGCCTCGGCGAGCCAGGCGGTCTTGGCCGGCAACTGGCGCAGTTGCAGCAGCAGGCATTCGCTGAGGTTGCGCGCGCCGATACCGGCAGGCTCGAATTGCTGGATGCGGTGCAGGACGGCTTCGATTTCGTCCAGCTCGATGTCCAGCTCCGGGTCGAACGCCTCGAGGATTTCCTCAAGGGTCTCGTCCAGGTAGCCCTGATTGTTGATGCAATCGATCAGGGTCACGGCGATCAAGCGATCGGTGTCCGACATCGGCGCAAGGTTCAGTTGCCACAGCAGGTGGCTCTGCAGGCTCTCGCCAACCGACGTGCGAGTGGTGAAGTCCCACTCGTCATCGTCATTGCTGGGCAAGCTGCTGGCGCTGGTCTGATAGACGTCTTCCCAGGCGGTATCGACGGGAAGTTCGTTGGGAATGCGTTCGTTCCAGTCGCCTTCCTCAAGGTTGTCCACCGTAGGGGCGGTCTCCTGGTAGGAGGGTTCCTGCACATCGGAGTTGGGTTTTTGCTCGATGTTGTCGGCCAGCGGGTCTGCATTATCGAAGTCGTCGCCTTCTTCCTGGCGTTCGAGCATCGGATTGGACTCCAGGGCCTCCTGGATTTCCTGTTGCAGGTCCAGGGTCGACAATTGGAGCAGGCGGATGGCCTGTTGCAGCTGCGGTGTCATCGTCAGCTGCTGGCCCATTCTCAGGACTAGCGATGGTTTCATGGCAGGGGCTTAACACCTTCTTCGCCGGCGCAATGCGCCATCCACGACAGGGCGCGTGAGCGCCAAACATAAGCAAATTATATGCCTGATATCGGGGGCTTTGCCTAGAGCGCGGTAACAATAAAAATCCGGAGGTTTTCATTGACTCCCGCGCACCTTGGCGAACGACCGTTCACCGCCTTTTTCAAACAGGCAGGCTTACAGGCGGAACTCATGACCCAGGTACACTTCCTTGACCAGTTCGTTGGCCAGGATGGTGGCGGAATCGCCTTCGGCGATCAGCTGGCCATCGTTGACGATATACGCGGTTTCGCAGATATCGAGGGTCTCACGGACGTTGTGGTCGGTGATCAGCACCCCAATGCCCTTGGCCTTGAGGTGATGGATGATCTGCTTGATATCGCCCACCGAGATCGGGTCGACGCCGGCAAACGGTTCGTCCAGCAGGATGAACTTGGGTGCGGTGGCCAGGGCGCGGGCGATTTCCACGCGACGACGCTCGCCCCCGGAGAGGCTCATGCCGAGGTTGTCGCGGATGTGGTTGATGTGGAATTCCTGCAGCAGGCTTTCCAGCTCCTTGCGACGGCCGTCACGGTCGAGTTCCTTGCGGGTCTCGAGGATGGCCATGATGTTGTCGGCGACCGACAGTTTGCGGAAATCGACGCTTCCTGCGGCAGATAGCCAATACCGGCGCGGGCACGGCCGTGCATCGGCTGGTGGCTCACGTCCAGGTCATCGATCAGTACGCGACCCTGGTCCGCCTGGACCAGGCCGACGATCATGTAGAAGCAGGTGGTCTTGCCGGCGCCGTTGGGGCCGAGCAGGCCGACGATCTGGCCGCTGTCGATCGACAGGCTGACGTCGCGCACGACCTGGCGGCTTTTATAGGCCTTGGCCAGATGCTGGGCTTTGAGGGTTGCCATTAATTAGCCTTCTTCGCATCGGGGGTAGGCGCTGTTTGAGCGGCACCGTCTTTCTTCTTCGGCTGGATAACCATGTCGATGCGTGGGCGTGGCGCGCTGAGCTTGCTGCCCGTGGCGCGACCGGCGTTGGCGACCTGTTTCACGGTGTCATAGGTGATTTTCTCGCCTTCCGTGGAGTTGCCGTCGGGGCTGAGCACCTTGGCCTGGTCGATCAGCACGATGCGATTCTGCTGGGCGTGATACTGGATGGTTTTGCCGTAACCTTTCATCGGGCCGGTATCGGTGGCCGACTGCTTCTGTTCGAAGTAAGCCAGGTTGCCCACCGACGTCACCACGTCGATGTCGCCGGACTGCGTGCGAGTCAGCGTCACCGTGTTGCCGGTGATCTTCATCGAGCCTTGGGTGATGATCACGCCGCCGGTATAGGTCGCGACGCCTTGCTTGTCATCCAGCTGCGCATCGTCAGCCGAAATGTGGATCGGCTGCTGGCTATCGTTCGGCAGAGCCCAGGCGCTCACGCTTCCCAGTGCTGCGCCCAGGCCGAGCAAAATAGGGAGAGTTTTAACGAGCCTCATACTGTCCTCTTACGTTCGATAGCAGGTGTATCCTGCTTTCTTTCAAATACGCTTTCATTCCCTTGCCAGTCGATACACCGCCAGCGCCGTCGATTCTAACGTTTTGCTCGGTCTGCGCATATTGCTTCTGCGGGAATACGGTCATGCGACTGCTGGTAATCACGGTCTCACGCTTTTTATCGTCAGTGCGCGCGATGCGCACCGAGTCGATCAGTTCCACCTCGGTACCGTCCGGGTTGACTTCGCCACGCTTGCTGGTGACGTGCCACGGGAATTCGGTGCCGCGGTAAATGTTCATGTCCGGGTTGGTCAGCAGCGTGATTTCGCTGGCTTTGACGTGCTCGACCTTGTCCGAGGTCATCTCGTACTGCAACTTGCCATCGGGCAGGAACTGCACGCTCCTGGCATTGGTGGCGTAATAGTCGATAGTGCCTTCGTCAACCTGCGCAGCAGTCTGGTCGAGAAAGCGCTCCGGGCTGATATTCCAGTAGCCCACCGCCAGGAACAGCGCGGCGATGACCCCGAATAGCAGGAAGTTGCGAATCTTTTTGCTCAGCATAAAACGCTCTATAAGTAGGCGGCATTGGCCGCTTCAAGGCTGCCTTGGGCACGCAGGATCAGCTCGCAGAACTCGCGCGCGGCACCTTCACCGCCACGGGCAGTGGTGATGCCATGGGCATGCTCGCGAACAAACGCCGCCGCATTGGCGACGGCCATGCCCAGGCCCACTCGGCGAATCACCGGCAGGTCGGGAAGGTCGTCGCCCAGGTAGGCGACCTGCTCATAGCTTAGGTTGAGTTGGCCAAGAAGCTCGTCCAGAACCACCAGTTTATCCTCGCGGCCCTGATACAGGTGAGGTATTCCGAGGTTTTGTGCGCGGCGTTCCACAACCGGGGTTTTTCGGCCGCTGATAATCGCCGTTTGCACGCCCGCCGCCATCAGCATCTTGATGCCCTGGCCGTCGAGGGTGTTGAAGGTCTTGAACTCGCTGCCGTCTTCGAGGAAATACAGGCGGCCGTCGGTCAGCACGCCGTCAACGTCGAAAATCGCCAGCTTGATGTGCTTGCCGCGTTGCAACAGGTCGCTGGTCATTTACATCACTCCCGCACGCAGCAAGTCGTGCATGTTCAGGGCGCCAATCGGGCGGTCATCATGATTGACCACCACCAAGGCGCCGATTTTATGGTCTTCCATGATCTTCAAGGCTTCGGCTGCGAGCATTTCAGGGCGGGCGGTCTTGCCGTGAGGTGTCATCACCGCGTCGATGGTGGCGGTGTGGATATCGATGGTGCGGTCCAGGGTGCGACGCAAGTCACCGTCGGTGAATACCCCGGCCAGGCGCCCATCGGCTTCGAGAATCACCGTCATGCCCAGGCCCTTGCGGGTCATTTCCATCAGGGCGTCCTTCAGCAGCGTGCCGCGCTGGACATGGGGCAATTCATCGCCCGAGTGCATGACGTTTTCAACTTTCAACAGCAAACGCCGGCCCAAGGCACCGCCCGGGTGCGAAAAGGCGAAGTCTTCTGCGGTAAACCCGCGGGCTTCCAGCAGCGCCACAGCCAGGGCATCGCCCATGACCAGCGCGGCGGTGGTGGAGGAGGTCGGCGCCAGGTTCAGCGGGCAGGCTTCGTGGGCCACGTGAACGTTGAGGTTCACTTCGGCGCTTGGCCAGTGTCGATTCCGGGTTGCCGGTGACGCTGATCATCTGGATGCCCAGGCGCTTGATCAGCGGCAGCAGGGTCACGATTTCGTTGGTGGTGCCGGAATTGGACAGTGCCAGGATGATGTCATCCTTGGTGATCATGCCCATGTCGCCGTGGCTGGCCTCGGCCGGGTGCACGAAGAACGCGGTGGTCCCGGTGCTCGCCAGTGTAGCGGCGATCTTGTTGCCGACGTGCCCCGACTTGCCCATGCCGACCACGACCACGCGGCCCTTGCTGGCCAGAATCATCTCGCAGGCGCGTACGAAATCTGCGTCGATATGGGCCAGCAAGCCCTCTACGGCTTCTAGCTCAAGCCGGATGGTGCGTTGCGCGGATTGGATAAGGTCGCTGGATTGGCTCATGTCTGAAATCGTATAGCCTGACGAAAAGTCGGCGATTATAACGGTAATGATCAATTCCCTCACGCAAGTTCGTCAGGGTTTGTGCGCGATGCGCTTGAGATTCATCTTAAGCAACGTTTTTCCCTGTCCCCAATCTGAACTAGCGCAGTTCCGGCCTTGGGCGCGTTGTACCAGCAGTGATATAGTTCGCCGCCAGTTCGGTCCGCCCTGCCCATGCGGCAACTGATGCGCCGCTATTGCACAAGCGTTGCAAACGTTTGTCGCCAGCGTGGTGTCTGAGTGAGAGGCTGCATCCCAAGGAGTTTAGATGAGTGCCGATAACGCCTACGCGGTCGAGCTGAAGGGGCTTTCCTTCAAGCGCGGGACGCGCAGCATCTTCAATAATGTCGATATCCGCATTCCCCGCGGCAAGGTCACGGGCATCATGGGGCCTTCCGGCAGCGGCAAGACCACCCTGTTGCGCCTGATGGGCATGCAACTGCGCCCCAGTGCGGGCGAAGTGTGGGTCAACGGCCAGAACCTGCCGACCCTGTCGCGCAGCGATCTGTTCGACGCGCGCAAGCACATGGGTGTGCTCTTCCAGAGTGGCGCTCTGTTCACCGACCTCGATGTGTTCGAGAACGTGGCCTTTCCGCTGCGGGTGCACACCCAGCTGCCTGACGAAATGATTCGTGACATTGTATTGCTGAAATTGCAGGCCGTAGGCCTTCGCGGCGCCATCGACCTGATGCCCGACGAGCTGTCCGGCGGCATGAAGCGTCGTGTCGCCCTGGCGCGCGCCATCGCCCTCGACCCGCAGATACTCATGTATGACGAGCCCTTTGTCGGTCAGGACCCCATCGCCATGGGCGTGCTGGTGCGCCTGATCCGCTTGCTCAACGATGCGTTGGGCATCACCAGCATCGTGGTTTCCCATGACCTTGCAGAAACCGCGAGCATTGCCGATTACCTTTATGTAGTGGGCGATGGCCAGGTGCTGGGGCAGGGCACGCCCGAGGAACTGATGAACGCCGACAACCCGCGTATTCGCCAATTCATGACCGGCGATCCCGATGGCCCTGTGCCTTTTCACTTTCCGGCAGCGGATTACCGCTCAGATCTTCTGGGGAAGCGCTGATGCGCAAGACATCTCTCATCGAAAAGGTTCGCCTTTTCGGTCGCTCGGGCATCGACGTTGTCGAAGTGCTGGGCCGTTCGACGATTTTCCTGTTTCACGCCTTGCTCGGCCGGGGTGGCATCGGCGGCGGTTTTGGCCTGCTGATCAAGCAACTGCATTCGGTCGGCGTGATGTCCCTGGTGATTATTGTGGTGTCAGGGATTTTCATCGGCATGGTGCTGGCGTTGCAGGGCTTCAATATCCTGTCCGGCTATGGTTCGGCGCAGGCCGTTGGGCAGATGGTCGCCCTGACGTTGTTGCGCGAACTGGGGCCGGTGGTCACTGCGTTGCTGTTTGCGGGGCGCGCCGGTTCTGCGCTGACCGCCGAAATCGGCAACATGAAGTCCACCGAGCAATTGTCCAGCCTGGAAATGATCGGCGTGGACCCGCTCAAGTACATTGTTGCGCCGCGCCTGTGGGCCGGCTTCATTTCCCTGCCTTTGCTGGCGATGATCTTCAGCGTGGTGGGTATCTGGGGCGGTTCGTGGGTGGCGGTTGACTGGTTGGGCGTCTACGAAGGCTCCTACTGGGGCAACATGCAAAACAGCGTGATCTTCAGCGGTGACGTGCTCAACGGCATCATAAAGAGCATCGTCTTCGCCTTTGTAGTGACCTGGATCGCCGTATTCCAAGGCTACGACTGTGAACCCACCTCAGAAGGGATCAGTCGCGCCACCACCAAGACCGTTGTGTACGCCTCGCTGGCGGTACTGGGCCTTGACTTCATTTTGACCGCCTTGATGTTTGGAGATTTCTGATGCAAAACCGCACTGTGGAAATCGGTGTCGGCCTTTTCTTGCTGGCTGGCATCCTGGCTTTACTGTTGTTGGCCCTGCGAGTCAGCGGCCTGTCGGCCAGCCCCACCGCCGATACCTATAAACTTTACGCGTACTTCGACAATATCGCCGGTTTGACTGTCAGAGCTAAGGTGACCATGGCCGGTGTGACGATCGGCAAGGTCACGGCAATCGATCTGGACCGCGACAGCTTCACCGGTCGAGTGACCATGCAACTGGATAAGAAGGTAGATAACCTGCCGACCGACTCCACTGCGTCTATCCTCACCGCGGGTTTGCTGGGCGAGAAATACATCGGTGTCAGCGTGGGTGGGGAAACAGCCCTGCTCAAGGATGGCTCGACAATCCACGACACACAGTCGTCGCTGGTGCTTGAAGACCTGATCGGTAAATTCCTGCTTAATACGGTCAACAAAGACGCCAAATGAGGAATCTGTACATGATCTCTACCTTGCGACGTGGCCTCCTGGTACTGCTTGCCGCGCTGCCTTTGATGGCCAACGCAGCAGGTTCTGCACACGAACTGGTGCAGGACACCACCAACAAGATGCTGGCGGACCTGTCGGCCAACAAAGAAAAGTACAAACAGGATCCAACCCTGTTCTACAACGCGCTCAATACGATCGTGGGTCCGGTGGTCGATGCCGAAGGCATCTCCCGCAGCATCATGACGGTGAAGTATTCGCGCAAGGCAACGCCTGCGCAGATGCAGACCTTCCAGGAAAACTTCAAGAAGGGCCTGTTCCAGTTCTACGGCAACGCGCTGCTTGAGTACAACAACCAGGGCATTACCGTCGCACCGGCCGGCGATGAGTCAGGCGATCGCACCAGCGTGAACATGAGCGTCAAGGGCAACAATGGCGCTGTCTACCCTGTGCAGTACACGCTGGAGAAGGTCAACGGCGAGTGGAAGCTGCGCAACGTGATCATCAACGGCATCAACATTGGCAAACTGTTCCGTGACCAGTTCGCCGATGCCATGCAGCGCAATGGCAACGACCTGGACAAAACCATCAATGGTTGGGCTGGCGAAGTCGCAAAAGCCAAGGAAGAAACCGATAAAGCTGCCGGGAAGCCCGCGCAATGACCGAGTCGGCTGTTCGTCTCGGCGACGCTGGCGAGCTGTTCATCAGCGGCGTGCTGGACTACCGCACCGGGCCTGCCCTGCGCAAGCAGGGCCAGGCACTGATCAAGACCAGTGCCGCGCCTGCTCTGGTGCTGGACTGCTCGGCGGTGACCAAGTCCAGCAGTGTCGGTTTATCGTTGCTGCTGTGTTTCATGCGTGACGCTGAAGCGGCCAAGAAACCGGTCAGCATCCGCGCGATGCCGGAAGACATGCGCGAAATTGCCGAGGTTTCCGGCTTGAACGAGCTGTTGACGCACCCCTGAGACACCTGAATAGATAAGCCCCCCGTCAGAGTCCTGTTATGCGGGGTTCGCAGGCGCGGGGCTTTTTTGTATGATGTGCGACCCGCGCGCACTGGGCGCCGATAGAGGTTGAGCATGCAGGCCCTAGAAGTTAAGAGCTTTCTTGAAGGAAAGTTGCCGGAAACGTCCGTAGAAGTTGAAGGCGAAGGCTGCAACTTCCAGCTGAACGTGATTAGCGATGAACTGGCGGCACTCAGCCCGGTCAAGCGTCAGCAGCAGATCTATGCCCATTTGAACCCGTGGATCACCGATGGCAGCATCCACGCGGTCACTATGAAATTTTTCAGCCGCGCGGCCTGGGCCGAGCGCACCTGAGCCCCCAAGGCGTCGAGAGTTCCTATGGATAAATTGATTATTACCGGCGGTGCCCGCCTTGATGGCGAGATTCGCATCTCCGGTGCAAAAAACTCCGCCTTGCCGATCCTGGCAGCGACCTTGCTGTGCGATGGCCCGGTGACCGTGGCCAACCTGCCGCACCTGCACGACATCACTACCATGATCGAGCTGTTTGGTCGCATGGGCATCGAGCCTGTGATCGACGAAAAGCTTTCGGTTGAAATCGACCCACGCACCATCAAGACCCTGATCGCCCCGTACGAACTGGTGAAAACCATGCGCGCGTCGATCCTGGTGCTCGGCCCGATGGTGGCGCGTTTCGGCGAAGCCGAAGTCGCATTGCCTGGCGGTTGCGCCATTGGCTCGCGCCCGGTTGACCTGCACATTCGCGGCCTGGAAGCCATGGGCGCAATCATTGACGTCGAAGGCGGCTACATCAAGGCCAAGGCGCCGGAAGGCGGCCTGCGTGGCGCCAGCTTCTTCTTCGATACCGTCAGCGTGACCGGCACCGAGAACATCATGATGGCCGCTGCACTGGCCAGAGGCCGCAGCGTGCTGCAAAACGCCGCGCGCGAACCGGAAGTGGTCGATCTGGCCAACTTCCTGAACGCCATGGGTGCGAAGGTTTCCGGTGCTGGCACCGACACCATCACCATTGACGGTGTCGAGCGCCTGCACACCGCAACCTACAAAGTGATGCCCGACCGTATCGAGACCGGTACCTACCTGGTTGCCGCTGCCGTCACGGGTGGCCGCGTCAAGGTCAAGGACACCGATCCGACCATCCTGGAAGCGGTCCTCGAAAAACTGCGCGAAGCCGGTGCCGAAATCACCACCGGTGAAGACTGGATCGAGCTGAACATGCACGGCAAGCGGCCAAAAGCGGTCAACGTGCGTACCGCGCCTTACCCGGCGTTCCCGACCGACATGCAGGCGCAGTTCATTTCCCTGAACGCGATTGCCGAAGGCACTGGTGCCGTGATCGAGACCATCTTCGAAAACCGCTTCATGCACGTGTACGAGCTGCATCGCATGGGCGCGAAGATCCAGGTGGAGGGCAACACCGCCATCGTGACCGGCACCGAGAAACTCAAGGGCGCGCCCGTCATGGCGACTGACCTGCGGGCTTCGGCCAGCCTGGTGATCTCGGCGCTGATTGCCGAAGGCGATACCCTGATCGATCGCATCTACCACATAGACCGTGGCTACGAGTGCATCGAGGAAAAGCTGCAGATGCTTGGCGCGAAAATCCGCCGTGTACCGGGCTAATCGCGGAACTGCAAACACTGTTACGGTAGGAGCGAGCTTGCTCGCGAAGAGCGTCAACGATAACGCGTGCATTCTGGATAAACGCGG
>JAFHKH010000130.1 GCA_016937595.1 Pseudomonas cedrina subsp. fulgida
CAGCATCAGCGCGCCGCCCCGCAGCCAAGTGTCGAGGCTTTGTTGGCTGAGCAGGATCAGGCAGGAAACAATCGCCAGCACCGGCACCCAGGTCGGCACGCGAAAATGGTCTTCAGTGATAGGGTCGCGGCGCAATACCAGCACCGCCAGGTTGGTGCTCAGGAACACAAAGAGCAGCAACAGCACGACCGTCTCGGCCAACGCCGCGAGCGTGCCGGTCAAGGTCAAGGCGATGGCCACCAAGGTGCTGGCGATGATCGCGACCCACGGCGTACGGCGCTTGGGCAACACGCGTGAAAGCGGTTCCGGCAACAGGCCCATGCGGGCCATGCCATAGGCCAGGCGGCTGGCCATGACCATGGTCAGCAGCGCCCCGGTGGCGACCGCCACCAACGCGATGAAGGCGAAGAGTTGGGGCGGGATATTCAGGCCCGAGGCGCGCACCACTTCGAGCAACGGCGCCGAGGTGGCCGTCAGTTCGTTCATCGGCAGCACCGCCGAAGCGGCGACACCGACCGCCATATACACAATGCCCGCCGTCACCAGCGCGGCAAACAGCGCACGCGGATACACCTTGCGCACGCCGCGGATTTCTTCGGCCAGGTTGGCCGACGTTTCAAACCCGACAAACGAATAGAACGCCAGCAACGCGGCGCCCAGTACGGCAAGCATCGGGTTGACCCCGGCTTTGAACGCCAGCGCGCGGCCGAGGTTGGCCTCGCCTGACTGTACGCACCAGGCCGCGGCCACCACCACCAACAGCAGCCCGGACAGTTCGACGCAGGTCATGACCATGTTGGCGCCCAACGACTCCTTGATACCGCGTGCATTGAGCAGCGCAATCACCATCAGGAATATCAACGCTGCCAAGTGCGGTGATACATCGACAAACGCCGCCAGGTAGTCGCCGGCAAATGCCAGGGACAGCCCCGCTGCGCTGGTGACGGCAGCGGCGAGCATGCTGAAGCCGACCAGGAACGAAATCAGCGGTGACTTGAAGGCCTTTTCGGCGAACACCGAAGCGGCGCCGGCATGGGGGTACTTGGTCACCAGTTCCGCGTACGAGCCTGCCGTGAGCATGGCAAAGAACAACGCCACCAGCAGCGGCACCCAGATCGCTCCGCCCACCTCACCGGCAATGGTGCCGGCCAGCGCGTACACGCCAGCACCCAGCACATCGCCGAGAATGAACAGAAACAACATCGGGCCCGTCACGGCGCGGCGCAAGGACGGTTTGGAGGGTGCGGCTTGGCGCAAGCTGGATTCAGACATGGGACGGCTCTGGCGATGGGTTGCGAACAGCGATCATCCGGCGCGGGCAGGCTGACGCGGGGCTATCTGCAATGGAATATGCCCGCGCCGCCAAAGTTCCGTTTTCTACTGCGACCCCAGCGCAGCCCCTCGGTCAATCATCGTGATGCAGGTGCGCGTCGGCGCAGGGCAACCGTCCCGATTCCCCACCCGCAATCCGCTCCGCTTGATCAATGCCGCGCTTGAGCGCGTCATGCACGCTCCATTGCGCGCCGGGCAGTTGCCTGACGCGCTCGACCACACATTGCCCCGTGGCGGTGTAGACGCTGACCAACACTTCGATGTCGGCGTCTTCGCGCTCCCTGGCCCTGACTTCGATATGACAGCCGTTTTCCACTTCCTGGGTGAAGCACTCTTCTTCCAGTGCTTTTTCGGCCCAAGTCTTATAGGTATCACCACGAATAAACATAACTGTTCTCCCGGACCATTTAGTGGGTTGGCCTTCAAGTAAGACCTGAAGGCTTTAGCAGGGATTCCGTATTTTTTCCAAAGGCCATTTGCATCATGCGCCTATACCAGACTATTGCCGTTTCGCTTGTATAACCGTTCGTCAGGCGAAGTAACAAATTGTTAAACCAACCCTGGAAGGCCTATTCAAAATGTTCGGGCGCGCGTTGAAACACGCCCCGCAGAGCGGCAGCGAAAGCCAGCAGATCCGGGCAGTGGAAGCAATTTATCCATTGGTGCTGCCCTATTGCCTTGCATCAGGTTTTTAACTGCGCCGCACACTAACAAGCGCAGCGCCAGCGCTTCGTTCAAATAACTTGCGAACACGGTTGTCGCTGTTTCGGCGCTGTAACTACGGAAGTTTTCAATACAGGAGCAAGGCATGAAACGAGCGATTGGATATTGTCTGGTCTCTATCGCCAGCACGTTCCTATTAACCGGCTGCAACCTGATTGTGTTCAACCCCAAGGGTCAGGTTGCAACCGATGAACGCGACCTGATTATCCTCGCCACCGGCTTGATGCTGCTGGTGGTCGTGCCAGTGATCGTGCTGACGTTCGTCTTTGCCTATCGCTACCGCGCAACCAACAAGAAGGCCCGTTACTCACCGCGCTGGGCCAGCTCGCACAAAATCGAAGCGGTGGTATGGGGCGTCCCGCTGCTCATTATCATCGCCTTGGGATGGGTGACGTGGAAAACCACCCACGCACTCGACCCTTATCGCCCGCTCGACTCACAGACGCCACCGATCAATGTGCAGGTTGTGGCGACTGACTGGAAATGGCTGTTCATCTACCCCGACCTGGGCATCGCCAGTGTCAATGAACTCGCCCTGCCCGTGCAGACGCCGGTGAGTTTCACCGTCACCTCGGACGCGGCCATGACGTCATTCTTCATCCCGGCCCTGGGCGGACAGATCTACGCCATGGCCGGCATGCAGACCCAGTTGCACCTGATCGCCAACGAGACCGGCGAGTTCAGGGGCATTGCCGCCAACTACAACGGGCCCGGTTTTTCCGACATGCATTTCGCCACGCTGTCCCTGAGCCCCGCCGACTTCCAGGCATGGGTGGCCAAGGTCAAGGGCGGCGGCGCCGACTCGATCAAGCGGGTTACGCACAGTTGGCCAAGCCCACCCTCCGGCATCCGGTGACCTATTACTCGACGGTCCAGGAGCGGCTGTTCCTGGACATCGTTGATAAATACGAAGGCATGAACAAGGCCAGGAAACCCCGGCGCAACCAGGCCCCATCGAACGGTGCCGAATCGAACGGCACGGCATGCGCACCGACCAACACCCCAGTCTGCTGGCCGAGGAGCAATAACAATGTTCGGAAAACTGTCATGGGACGCGATTCCAACCACTGAACCCATCGTGATGTACACGCTGGCCTTCGTCGGGCTGATCGGCGTGGCGATGGTGGGCACCATTACCTGGAAACGCAAATGGGGTTATTTGTGGCGCGAGTGGTTCACCTCGGTGGACCACAAGAAGATCGGCTGCATGTACATCATCGTCGCGCTGGTCATGCTGCTGCGCGGTTTTTCCGACGCAATCATGATGCGCACCCAGCAAGCCATGGCCGCCAGTGGCGGGCCGGGTTATCTGCCGCCGGAACACTACGACCAGATCTTCACCGCCCACGGCGTGATCATGATTTTCTTCGTGGCCATGCCCTTCGTGGTCGGCCTGATGAACGTTGTGGTGCCGTTGCAGATCGGCGCACGCGATGTGGCCTACCCGTTTCTCAACGCGCTGAGCTTCTGGCTGTTCGTGGCCGGTGCCGCGCTGGTCAACGTGTCACTGGGGATCGGTGAGTTCGCACGCACCGGTTGGGTCGCCTACCCGCCGTTATCCGGGTTGGCCTACAGCCCTGGGGTCGGGGTGGATTACTACATCTGGTCGTTGCAGATATCCGGCATCGGCACGTTACTGACGGGACTGAATTTCTTCGTCACGATCCTGAAGATGCGCACCGAAGGCATGACCTTGTTCAAGATGCCGGTGTTCACCTGGAACGCGTTGTGTACCTCGGTGCTGATCCTGGCGTCGTTTCCGATCCTGACCGCCACCCTGCTGATGCTGTCCCTGGACCGTTACCTGGGCATGCACTTCTTCACCAACGAAGCCGGCGGCAACCCGATGATGTACGTCAACCTGATCTGGGCCTGGGGGCATCCGGAGGTGTATATCCTGATCCTGCCGGCGTTCGGGGTGTTTTCCGAGATTGCCGCGACCTTCAGCAGTAAGCGGCTGTTCGGTTACGTGTCGCTGGTATGGGCGACGATCGCGATTACCGTGTTGTCGTTCATCGTGTGGCTGCACCACTTCTTCACCATGGGCGCGGGGGGCAACGTCAACGCGTTCTTCGGCATCATGACCATGATCATCGCGGTTCCGACCGGGGTGAAGATCTTTACCTGGCTATTCACTATGTACCGTGGCCGAGTGCGCTTCGAAACGCCGATGCTGTGGACCCTGGGTTTTATCGTGACCTTCAGCATCGGCGGCATGACCGGGGTACTGCTGGCCGTGCCCGGGGCCGACTTCCTGTTGCACAACAGCCTGTTCCTGATCGCGCATTTTCACAACGTGATCATCGGCGGCGCCGTATTCGGCTACATGGCCGGCCTGACCTACTGGTTCCCCAAGGCTTTCGGCTTCCGCTTGAACGACAAGCTGGGCCGCATCGCGTTCTGGTGCTGGCTGATCGGCTTTTATTTCGCCTTCATGCCCTCCTACGTACTGGGCTTCATGGGCATGACCCGGCGCCTCAACCATTTCAATAATCCGGAATGGCGGCCGTGGCTGCTGCTGGAAGTGCTGGGCGTGGCCATCATCCTCTGCGGCGTGGTGGCCCAGGTCCTGCAATTGTTCGTCAGCATCCGCAACCGTCACCTCTACCGCGACCTCAGCGGCGATCCCTGGGACGGACGCACCCTGGAATGGTCCACCTCCTCCCCGCCGCCACTGTACAACTTCGCCGAACAACCCAAGGTCAGCGACCTGGACGCCTATTGGGGCATGAAGGAGCGTGGCGTGAGCACCCTCAGCCACACCGACTACCGCAGTATCCACATGCCGCGCAATACCGCCTCGGGCCTGGTGATCAGCCTGTTCGCGCTGATCTGCAGCTTCGCGCTGGTCTGGCACATCTGGTGGCTGGCGGCGTTCGGGCTGCTGGCTTCGGTGGTTGCGTTCGTGGTGCGCAGCTACGACGAAGACACTGATTACTTCGTGCCCGCGGAAGAAGTCGCACGCATCGAAAAGGCACGTCTCAAAGACCTGGCAGAGGCTTGATCCATGTCCAATATCGTGATTGAACGAGACGTCGCACATACCCAGGAACACGGGCATGAAGACGCGGGCTCGCTGAGCGTTTTCGGGTTCTGGATCTACCTGATGACCGACTGCATCCTGTTCGCGACGTTGTTCGCCAGCTATGCGGTGTTACGCGACAGCGTGGCGGGCGGTCCGTCGAGCGTGGATATTTTCGAACTGCCCTATGTGCTCGCCGAAACCATGCTGCTGCTGTTGAGCAGCATCACCTACGGCTACGCGATGCTCGCGATGAACCGCGGCCAGCAAGGCCAGGTGCTGCGCTGGCTGGGCCTCACCTTCGTGCTGGGTGCCGGCTTCATCGCGATGGAAATCAATGAATTTCATCACTTGATCGCAGAGGGCTATGGGCCAGACCGCAGCGCGTTCCTCACCGCCTTCTTCACCTTGGTCGGCACCCACGGCGCGCACGTACTGACGGGGTTGATCTGGATGGCGGTGCTGATGGTGCAGATCCGCCAGAAAGGCCTGACCACCACCAACGCCACCCGGCTCAGTTGCCTGAGCCTGTTCTGGCACTTCCTCGACGTGGTGTGGATTTGCGTGTTTACCGTGGTCTATCTGTTGGGGGTGGTGTGACATGTACAAGCAAAGTTCGATTCACAGCAGCGCCGGCAGCAGCCATGGCAGCGGCCGCTCCTACCTCGTCGGGTTTGTGGTGTCCGTGCTGTTGACCCTGATCCCCTTCGCCCTGGTGATGTTCCCGTCGCTGCCACGCACCGTCACTGCCTGGCTGGTGGTGGCGCTGGGGGTTATCCAAGTGGTGGTGCACCTCAAGTTCTTCCTGCATCTGGACACGGCCGAGGAACAACGCTGGAACCTGGTTGCGCTGATTTTCTCGGCGGTCATCATTCTTTTGCTGGTGGGGCTCTCCCTATGGATCATGGGCAGTATTCACCACAACATGCTGGCGCACTGAGGTACTGGCTGGGGCTGCCCAGTCTGTGTCGAGCAACCGGCGAATCTTCCTGGGCAAATCGGCGGGCGGATAGGGTTTTGCGATCAGTTCGAATTCATGCACCTGTATATCGGCGCGCTCCAGCGAGTCTTTCGCGTAGCCCGTCGTGAGCAGGATCCTGGTATGCGGATACAGGCGCGCTATCGCGCGCGCGAGTCCCGCGCCGTTCATCTCGCCGGGCATGATAAGGTCGCTGAACACCAGGTCATAAGGCGTGCCGGCGAGCCGGTCCAATGCCTCGGCGGCAGTGTGCGCAATGTCGGTGCGATAACCGTAGTCGGACAGAATCTCCTGGGCCAGTTCGGCCACTTCGGGCCGGTCCTCCACAATCAGGATGCGTTCGTCGCCTTGCAGCGCAGTGGCCGCCGGCACCTGTTCGACCCAGAGCTGGCTGTCGTCCGCCGGAAAATACAGGCGTACCGTGGTGCCCACGCCTGGGTTGGAATAAATACGCGCGGTTCCGCCCGATTGTTTGACGAAGCCATACACCATCGACAACCCCAGCCCCGAGCCCTTGCCCTCTTCCTTGGTGGAGAAGAACGGCTGCATGACTTTCTCCTGGACACTTTCGTCGATGCCATTGCCGTTATCGCTGATCGACAAGCCTACGTAGCGACCTTCGGCCAGCCCGTCGCGTTGCGCATTGGCATCGCCGGGAACCTGGACATTGCAGGTCTTGACCGTCACCGTCGGCTCGGCACGCCCCTCAAGCGCATCCTGGGCGTTGGATAACAGGTGCTGCACCGCCAGCTCCGCCTGCGCGGGGTCGATCCGGCAGTTCCACAGGTCTTGGGCGAGATCCACCTGCAACTGGACGTCCTGCAGCGCCTGCTGCATGAAATCGGTGCGGCTGAGCAAGCTGTTCAGGTTGATCACGCGACTGTCGAGACGTTGCTTGCGCGAGAACGCAAGCAACTGTTGGGTCAAGGACTGGGCTTTTTCGGCAGCGGCCCTGGCGCGGCTGGCGCTGTTGAAGATGCGCTGTGGGTCGGCGCCGGGGCGCTTGGCGCTCTGCTGGATCAGTTCGAGATAGCCGACCATCACTTGCAGCAGGTTATTGAAATCGTGGGCGATGCCACCGGTCAGTTGCCCGAGAGCCTCCAGGTCCTGGGCGCGGCGCACGCGCAGTTCCGCGTCGTGACGCCGGCTCACGTCCAGTTGGGAGGCAAAAAAATACACCAACTGCCCACGCTCATTGAACAACGGCGAAATGAACAACTCGTTCCAGAAGGTCGAGCCGTCCTTGCGATAGTTGAGTACTTCCACACACACCTCATGGTGGTGTGTCATCGCGCGCTGCACTTGCCGCAGGGCACGCTTATCGGTCTGCGGCCCTTGCAGCAGCCTGCAGTTGCGCCCGATGACTTCATCCTGTTCATACCCCGTCAGCGTCAGGAACGCCTGATTGGCGAAGATGATCGGGTTGTCGGGTTGGGCGGGGTCGCAAACGATCATCGCGCTTTGGCTGGTTTCCATGGCCGCGAAAAACAGGTCTTTGCGGTTGGAAGAAAGCCGCGCTGGATCGACACGCTCGACCATGGGCTTTTTCTTGCTTGCCAAGGTTCACCTCCAGTTACGTGGTGCGTGTTCCATGGACCGTAAAAACGTCGCGCAGTGCCCCGCTGCGCTAAACGGGCGCCCGCCGAATACGCTCGGGCGCCGCGCATGGCGTCAGCGTTTGGCTTCTTTGTCAGGGTCGGCTGAGCGCCGCAGGAATGCTTGCGTCAGTTCGGGCAAGTGTTCCAGCAACCACTCGGCCATGGCGATTTCCTGGGGCAGGATCTTTTCGCAGGCCGCTTGAGTTTCCGAATCACCCGCCTCTTTCGCCGCGGCGATAAGGGCTGTGTAGCTGGCAATTTCCATATTTTCGAACACGTAGCCGGCCATCGCGCCCTTGATGACTTCGTCACTCATCAGTGAGCCACCGACCGCCTGGCCGAACGCCATCAGCTTGCCACTCATGTCTTTCAGGGTCGACGAACTGCCGCCCAGGCGCGCCAGGCACTGGTCAATCAGTTGCTGCTGACCGAGGGTTTCCTCGATGTGCTGGTCGATCCGCGCCTTGAGCTGCGGATAATGTTCCAGGCGCTCGGATTGCGCCTTGAGCATTTTTTCGGCCTGCTGCTCCATCGCATGGGCATCACGCAGCCAGTCGAGCAGGTTTTCTTGTGGAGTCGCCATGTCGCTAGTCCTCTTGATGAAACATGACAGGCGCCACACGCCCGAAAGCGTGCGGCGGTCCAGCGTCAAATCTGCGGTTTGGGTTGCGTTCCCGAGCCCAGGTCGGCGCCAGTGATCGGGTCGCTCGTGGTGTCCGAGGCCGTGCGGATCTTCATCGCGTCCAACGTCGCTTGATCATCGGCGTCCAACTGCACGCTGGCCAAGCCATCGCCGCCATCGACTGCTGGTTGCGGGCTTTCCACGAACGCCCACGCTTCGCCCTGGTTCCAGGGGCCACGCATACTTTCCGCGCCTTGGGACATGTTGTAGTAGACCTGCGTGAACTCCGGCATGCCCGGCAGCTTGCCTTGGGGAAAGTTCGGCTGAATCGAGTGCAGCGCCTTTTCAAAGGACAACTGATGCGCGATTTCCCGGGTCATCAAAAAGCCCAGCGCTTCTTTCACGCCCGGATCATCCGTGACGTTCATCAGCCGCTCGTAGACTATTTTGGCGCGGGCTTCGGCGGCGATATTGGAGCGCATGTCCGCGGTGGGCTCACCGATGGTGTCAATATAGGCCGCTGTCCAAGGCACCCCGGCGGAGTTGGTCAAGGGCGCACCGGCACCGTACAACAGGCTGGTGATATGGGAGTCATTGCCGGCGCCGTTGAGCGAGCGATACAACTCGCCCTCCTCTTCCACGCCTTCGGCCAGCCGACCCTTGGCGCCCTTGTTGAGCATCACAATGATGGACCCGACGATCTCCAGATGGCTGAGCTCTTCGGTGGCGATGTCCATCAGCAGATCCTTGCGCCCCGGATCCTCTTCAGCCAAGGCCTGGGTGAAGTAGCGGGACGCTGCCGCCAGTTCCCCTTGAGCGCCGCCAAACTGTTCCAGCAGCAGGTTGGCCAGCCCCGGATTAGGCTCGGCCACACGGACGGTGTATTGAAGTCGCTTGTTATGTAGAAACATGAACACATCTCCTCGGGCTTATCGAAAGAGACGGCACTTTTTGCAAATGCGCGCCTACTTCACATGTGAAGTAACCGGCGCTGGAAATTTCAAAAAAGAATACGCATATCTCGACCAGCGGTTACACCTGGATGGCCAAGCGAAACGGCCGTCTGCGAGGCCAGGCCTTCAATCGGCGTGCTCGTTGTCGCAGGCGGGAACGCTGTCTATGTCGGGCGTTCCATTGGGAGGCAAGACGTCAGCCTCGCCGGGTTTTCGAACGGTGCCGGGATGGTCCCAGTCGGTGGCCGCGTTAGGGTCCTCGTCGCGCCCGGCCGTACCGAGCACATTGCCGTCGTCATTGGGTTGACCCAGTTCTTCAACGGGTCGGTTCTGTGGATTGGAGGGTTCATGCTTCATGGGAATATCTCCAATTGAGGAGGCAAGCCTTACTGACGCTGGTCCGCCTTGCCTTCTTGCATCTGGACCGAAGCCTTGCCATTGGTATTTTCTTTGGTGGCGTTATCGGCGTTATCAAAACAACCGTGGAGCATAAACACGCTGCACAGTCCAACGCACAGAGTTAACTTTTTCATGATCATTCACCTGCTGGTAAGTCGAGTGATTCAACCTGGCAAGACGAAGCCGAACTTCGTCAGCCCACGCTTTATCTGGCCGGGGCAACACGCGCTGTGTTCAATCAAATCGACCCGAGACTGACAAGTGGTAACGGGTAAAAAAACGATTGAACGCCTCTGCGGGCCTTCCTTCTAAACAGGGGCAAAGCTTGCCCTCTGGCTTTGTGAATAACCACGGAAGGACTCAACCATGCAAAAAACCAAGCGCACGACCACACGCCCATCGCTCTGCCTGACTGCGTCCATCAGTCTGCTGACGGCCTGCGCCGGTAACGATTCGGCATCCAATGTCGTGGCACCCGGTGCCGAGAAATCGCCGACCACGCGATCACTCGATGCGGGCGCGGCGATGCTGCAGTCTCGCCCACCGATTGATGCGTTGAATGCTTACCTGGACGGTTTTCACTTCTACAACGGCCACCCCGATGTGCAAATGGAGGCCCATCACTATTGCTCGATCCTCAACGAAGAGGTGATCCAGTGCGTGATCTACGACGGCAATCGCCAGGATGCCAAGTTGATGGGCGTGGAATACATCATCAGCCAGTCATTGTTCAACTCGCTGCCTGCCGCCGAAAAAGCGCTGTGGCACAGCCATGTGCATGAAGTGAAGTCCGGGCAACTGGTCGCGCCGGGCATCCCCGACATTGCCGAACATGCCTTGATGGACAAGCTGGTGAGTACCTATGGCAAGACCTGGCACACCTGGCATACCGACCTCAACAAACGGCTGCCACTGGGGGTGCCGCAACTGATGATGGGCTTTACCGCCGACGGCCAGGCGGACCCGGCCATGGTTGCCGAGCGTGACCAGCGGCTGGGCATCCACAGCAGCGAAAAGAAAACGGCCCGCGCCGACATCGTCGCTCCGCCCATCGCGCCGGGTGCGGATGCATGGCGCCAGGGCAACGTCATCCAGCTCGTCGACCCGACTGAAACACCTCATCGGCATTGAACATGCCGCTCGGGTATTTGGATTGAACGATCATTTGCTCGCACGCCTCTATCCCAAGACCCGCGAGCGGAGGATTTCGCGCGCGCAACCACCGCTCAATCAACACGCGGCACAAATGAACGCCGGGGGCGACCGCCCCCCTTTGCATGAGGTGATCCAGGATGTCTTACAACTTCGAAGGTAACGCCAGCGTGATCACGGCCTCGCGCCATTTGGGGACGGAATCGGATGAATGCCTGAATGACTCGGTCGCTATCCGGATGTCCAGCAGTGGCAAACCCACTATCGTGCGCCTGGAGTTCGACGCGCCACTGCAATGGCCGGGCAACCCCACCTTTGTGACCGTCAACTTGCCGGACGGTACGTCTGTGAGCGGGGTGATAGCCGAGATCAAGCGCCCTGCCGAGGGGCCAGGCTGGGTAACTTTTACAGTGGATGACTGATTGTATAAGTCCCAATCTCGCTCATCGAATTGCGTGACAGTTTTTTGAATTTTTTCCTGACCTCAAATATCTGTACTTCATGAGCATAAGGAGTCCTCATGAAACACAACGATTTATTCACTATCCGGTATCGACTGCACGGTGAGCCCAGGTCTTTCATCGTGCGTGCCGCGCACATGAACAATGCCGAGGCATGGCATTGGGCCAGTTGCGACGCCGGTGTGGCAGTCATCCCCAGATTTGGTCAACACACGCTCAAGCGCGTATCTAAACCAATGGCGGAAAAATACGGCATCACGCAGGTGCAATGGAGTGGCGCCGAAGCGATCCAGTGGGCAGAGGGCCTCACACCATGAACAGCCAGACACTTGGTTACACAACAGGGCAAGCGTGGGACGACGAGATCGCGCACAACACCGAAATGTTTTTCGAGGCCGATCGACTGGATGCGCACGCGTACACGATCATCGAGGCCTACAGCGGCGATGCGCAAACCTGGGCACGCTTCCTCGAAGCCAAAAAAGCCGCGGATGCGCAACGCACTGCGGCTTATCGGGACTGGATGCGCATCCGCCGGGCGATGCGCAAACCATAATCGCCGCGGGATTATGGTAGTGAGCGGCCTTGCACCGCTCACTGCATTCACCGCTCGTCTGTTTGAATAAACCTTTGCGACCCTCTCGTCTCAACCGAGAGTAAAGGTCCTGAGGCAGTGAGCGAGTTCGGCACGCAGGCATTCTGTTACAAGCAGGTTTTCAGCTATATTTCACTTCCCGCTCACCCATTACCCTCGCTTGCATTCGTGCCCCCCAACACGCTCGTGCGCAGTTAACCAAGTTGGTATTTATGAAGTCTGCCCCTCCGCGGTCGCCCAACGTTCCGCAACGCAAGGATCTGACCCCCAGCACCCTGACGTTTCCAGTGGTCGGCATCGGCGCGTCGGCGGGCGGGCTGCAAGCGGTGAAAGCATTTTTCGAGCATATGCCCAAGGACTGCGGCATGGCTTTCGTCGTGGTGCTGCACCTGTCGCCCGATCATCAGAGCGTGGCGGACAAGATCATCCAGGAGTCGACGAGCTTGCCGGTGATGCAGGTCAACGACACCACGCCCATCGAAAAAAACCACGTGTATGTGATCTCGCCTGCACAGGTGCTGACGATGAATGATGGCTATCTGGGCGTATCGCCTTCGTCACGCGAAGGCGGCACGCACATTGCCATCGACCTGTTTTTTCGCGACCTGGCCGACACCCACAAAGAGCGCGCGTTTTGCCTGATCCTGTCCGGGACAGGTTCCGACGGCGCGGTGGGGCTTTCCCGCATCAAGGAGCAAGGCGGCGTCACCCTGGTGCAAGCGCCGGAAGATGCCGAGTACGACGGCATGCCACTGGCGGCGATCGAGACGCAAATGGTCGATCTGGTGCTACCGGTGGTGGAGATGCCGCAGAAATTGCTGGAGCTGTGGCGCAACGCCCAGTCGATCATCCTGCCCAACGCCAATGACCCTGAAATCCATACCACCCCGCCCGCGACCGAACGCGACGCGGCGGTGGCCGAGCAGTTGCTGCTGGATATCCTGATCCAACTGCGCGCCAGTACCGGGCACGATTTCAAGCACTATAAACGCGCCACCGTGCTGCGCCGTATAGAGCGGCGCCTGCAAGTGACCGCGCAACCGGACCTGGCCACCTATTACACCTACCTCCAGGGGCATCCGGAAGAAACCAAGGCGCTGCTGGGGGACATGCTGATCGGCGTGACCAATTTCTTCCGCGACCGCGAGGCCTTCGAAGCCCTCGAGCGCGATGTGGTTCCCAACCTGGTGAAATCCCTCGAAGACACCGTGCCGCACCGCGAGGAAGTGCGCATCTGGTCAGCCGGTTGTTCCAGCGGGGAAGAGGCCTACAGCCTGGCAATGTTGGTGGCCGAGCAACTGGCGCTGGACGCCAGCAGCGCGAAGATGCAGGTATTTGCCACCGACATCGATGAGCGCGCCATCAGCCATGGCCGCAACGGTGTGTACCCCGAAGCCATCATCACCGATGTGCCGCCGTCGCGTTTGCGCCAGTACTTTTCCAAGGAAAAAAACCAACACTACCGGGTGCGCAAGGAAATCCGCGAGCGGGTATTATTCGCCAAGCACAGCCTGCTGGCCGACCCGCCGTTCTCGCAGATCGACCTGATCGTATGCCGCAACCTGTTGATCTACCTGGACCGGGAAGTGCAGCGCGAAATCCTGCAACTGTTCCACTTTGCGTTGCGCCCCGGTGGCTACCTGTTCCTGGGTTCCTCGGAGTCGGCCGACGGCTGCCAGGACCTGTTCGTGCCGGTGGACAAGCGCAACCGTATCTTTCGCGTGCGCGCCGGTTCCTCGGCGGTACGCCGCGCGCCCACCATGCCGCGAGGCGGCTATCTGCGGGCGAACACCCCGGTGGCTGCGGCGCAAATCAAAGCGCCTGCCAAGCGTTCATTCGCCGATATGCACCTGCGCGCGTTGGAACAGGCTGCACCGCCCAGCGTTATCGTCGACCTGCAGGCCGATGTCCTGCATATGAGCGAAGGCGCGGGACGCTTCCTGCGCTATGTGGCCGGGGAAATCACCCACAATCTATTGGCCCTGGTCCATCCCGATCTGCGCCTGGATATCCGTACGACACTGTTCCAGGCCCAGCAATCGAACGTCGCGGTGACCTCGCGCAAGGTGCGCATCCAGCGCGATCAGGGCACTTACCTGGTGGACATCAGCGCCCGCCCCTACCGTGATGACGCCACCGAAAGCGACTACGTGCTGGTGATGTTCCAGGAAACCGTAGCCGACCCCGAGCAGCCCGACGCCGCCACCGTCAGCCATGCGCAAAACGCGATCATGAGCAGCCTGGAACGCGAGCTGCAACGCACCAAGCAGCACTTGCAGGACACCATCGAACAGGCGGAAGTCTCCAGCGAAGAGCTCAAGGCCTCGAACGAAGAGATGCAGGCGGTCAACGAAGAACTGCGTTCGGCCACTGAAGAGCTGGAAACCAGCAAGGAAGAGTTGCAATCGATCAATGAGGAGCTGCTGACGGTCAATTACGAACTCAAGACCAAAGTTGAGGAGACGGACAAGGTCAACGACTACCTGACCAACCTGATCGCGTCCACCGACATTGCCACGGTGTTCGTCGACCGCAACATGCGCATCCGCTGGTTCACCCCGCGCGCCACGGAGATCTTCAGCATGTTGCCGGTGGACACGGGCCGCTCGTTGATGGACATCACGCACCGCCTGCACTACCCGGAAATGACCGATGACGCCACCACCGTCTTCGAATCGCTGAGCATGATCGAGCGCGAGATCAGCAGCAAGGACAGCCGCTGGTACATCGCGCGGTTGCTGCCCTACCGCTCCAGTGAAGACCACATTGACGGCACCGTGCTGACCTTCATCGATATCACCAAGCGGCGCCAGGCCGAAGAGGAACTGCGCCTGGGCGAAGAGCGCATGCGCCTGGGCGAAGAGCGCATGCGCCTGGTGGCCGAGAGCACCCATGACTTTGCCATTATCATCCTGGACGACCATGGCGCCATCACCGATTGGAACACCGGTGCCGAGCTGATCTTCGGCTATGCCAAGGACGAAGTACTGGGCGCCTACTACGACCTGATTTTCTCCCCGGAAGACCGCGCCGCCGGCATCCCCGAGAGTGAGTTGCGCGCGGCCCGCGAACACGGGCGCGGCGAAGACGAGCGCTGGCATGTGCACAAAAATGGCAGCCGGTTCTATTGCAGCGGTGAAGTCACCCTGCTCAAGAGCGACAGCTTGCAAGGCTACGTCAAGATTGCGCGCGACCTGACCAACCACAAGCGTACCCAGGAAGAACAGAGCCAGCGGTTGATGGAAACCCAGACCAGCAACCACCTCAAGGACGAATTCTTCGCGGTCATGTCACATGAACTCAAGCACCCGTTGAACCTGATCCAGCTCAACGCCGAGTTGCTGCGGCGCTTGCCTGTCACCAAGGCGGCGGGCCCGGCGGTCAGGGCCGTGGACACCATCTGCGAGGCGGTGTCCAGCCAGGCGCGCATTATTGACGACCTGCTGGATGTCGCCCGGGTGCGCACCGGCAAGCTCAAGCTGAAAAAACAGCCGGTCGACCTGATCCGCACGCTCCAGGACATCCACAGCGTGGTGCTCGCTGACGGGCATCACCGCCAGGTGACCCTGCAAACGCCGTCGGTGCCTGGCTCACTGATCGTGGACGTCGACCCGACGCGTATCGAGCAAGTGATCTGGAACCTGGTCAACAATGCACTCAAATTCACCCCCGAAAACGGGCAAGTGCAGTTGCTGCTCAGCCGCTCGGAAAGCCATGCGCAATTGGATGTCATCGACAGTGGCGCGGGGCTTGCCGAAGACAGCCTGGATAAGATCTTTGACTTGTTCGGCCAGGCGGAGAACCAGCATCAGACCCATCAGCGCGAAGGCTTGGGCATTGGCCTGTCGTTGGTCCGTCAACTGGTCGAGGCGCATGGCGGGTCGGTGAGTGTCTACTCCAAGGGCCTGGGCTTTGGTTGTACCTTCTCGATCAAGCTGCCCCTCAGCGAACAGAGCGACTTGCCCGACACCACCGGCGCCGAGGCCGAGGATGAACGCCTGAACGGTATCAGGGTGCTGCTGGTGGACGATTCCGCCGACGTGCTGGAAGTGCTGAATATGCTGCTGGAGATGGAAGGCGCCCAGGTCAGCGCGTTCAGTGACCCGCTGAGCGCACTGGAAACCGCCCGTGAGACCCATTACGACCTGATTATCTCGGACATCGGCATGCCGAAGATGAATGGCCATGAGCTGATGCAGAGGCTGCGCAAAATAGGCCATCTGCGCCAGGTTCCGGCCATCGCCTTGACCGGTTACGGTGCCAGCAGTGACCAGAAGAAGACCGCTGACGCGGGCTTTGACACCCATGTGAGCAAACCCGTGACCCATGACGCGCTGATCAACCTGATCGCAAAACTGCGTCAGTCGCGTCGTCAGGCTGGGCTTATTGATAAGGGATAACAGAAATTTTCCCGTTGCGCTCAAGGATCGCGAACTGGATCTGCTCGATCTGCACGATACCTTGAGCCGAGCGGGCCGCTTCGAGGATATCGCTTTCATCCATCCGCGCTCGCTTGAGGCGCTCGTGGAGCACCTTGCCATGTTCGACCACCAGGGTCGGCCCGCCATCCAGCACCCGGGAAAACCAGCGTGAGCGCAGCTTGACCAGTGAGAAGCCGATGTCGATGGCGATCAGCGTGATGATGACCAGGACGGCGTTGGTCAGCGAAAAATCATCGCCCAGCAGCGCCTGCTGCGTGGCTTCACCAATCACCATCAACAGCACCAGGTCGAAGGTGGTAAGTTCCGCCAGCGAGCGCCTGCCGACGATCTTGAACAGCACCATCAGCACCAGGTAAATGGCCGCCGCGCGCAATACTGAGTCCATGTTGGCTTACCTCAGGGATAAATGAATTGCGATAGACGCACGGACGCGCCAGTGGCGAGTGCAACCTGGGTCTCGAAGCTGCCGACGCCGTCGCTGCGCAAGGTCAGGTGCAATACCGCATGCCCGTCCTGGTCGCTGAGCAACCAAAGCCGCATGCCCTCGCCTGCGGTACTGGCCTTGAGGGGTTGCGGCTGCAGCATTTCAATATTGAAGCCCTGCAACAGCTCGCCGCTGATTGCCACTTCAAGCGGCTCACGGGCCTTGCCCTGCAGATGGATCACCAGTACATCCGAGGAGCCGTTGCGCAGGAAGCGTTGGTACTCGACGCGCACCTGCCCACCGGCGCTGTGCACCTGGATGGTGCTCAGCGGCCCTTTGGAGAACAACCCGGCCAAGGTGAGCCCAATCACCACTACCAGGCCATACCAACCGAACCGTTCGAAGCGCCAGACCTTGCGTTGCAGGGTCATGTCCTCATTGATCGGGTAATGGCGGCTGTGCAGGTCTTCGTGCACAGGCGGCTTCATCGCGTTCAGCCTTTGCTATGTTCGGCCGACGACGGACCTTTGGTCACGCCGCGCGGACCGGCGATGCCCCAGGCCGCCGGGCCCACAAAGGGCAATAGCACCACCAGTACGGTCCAGCCTGCTTTGCTGCCCGACGAATTGTCGCTGCGCCACAGGCTATTGAGCACCCATAGATCGAGCAGCACCGCGATGACCGCCAGGAAAATCCAGAGATAAGTGACTTGCATGGTGCACCTCCTGTTTGTGTGTATTTAGGTTCGGAGCACGCAGTCGGGGTTCATTATTTTTTCGTGGCCAAAGACGGACGCCCACTCAGCGATGCGGGTGCAGAGCTATCCATTCACCCCAAAAAATCTGAATCATTCGTCGCAGTGCGCCTACGCCCTTTAAACCGCAAGTGACGGCACCAGGAGTCACGACTCACCCGCACGTCCTTCCCCTCGCGCAGCGTCAAACAAATAGAACTCGCTCGAGTGCCTGGTACTCCGATAAGTAAGTCGCGAGTACAGCAAAGGATCGAGCCCATGCAGAACCTCAAGATCGCCACGTTCAACGTCAACGGCATAGGGGCGCGTCTGCCGAACCTGTTGCGATGGCTTGAAAAGGAGCGGCCGGACATCGTCTGCCTGCAGGAACTGAAGGCCCAGGACAAAGCGTTCCCGGCCAAGGAGATCGAGGCCGCCGGGTATGGCTGCCTGCACCAGGGCCAGGCATCGTGGAACGGTGTGGCCATTCTTGCGCGCGACGCCGAACCCCTGCTGATTCACAAGGGCCTGCCTGGCGCGCATGACGATTCGCAGTCTCGGTACCTGGAAGCGGCGGCCCACGGTGTGGTGGTCGGCTGCCTGTACCTGCCCAACGGCAACCCGCAACCGGGGCCCAAGTTCGATTACAAGCTCAAGTGGTTCGAGCAGCTGATCGCCCATGCCGAAACGTTGCAAGCCAGCGAACACCCGGTTGTGCTGGCGGGCGACTACAACGTAGTGCCGACCGACTTCGACATCTACAACACCCGTTCATGGCTCAAGGACGCCCTGCTCCAGCCGCAAAGCCGGGCGTGCTTCCAACGGCTGCTGGACCAGGGTTGGATCGACTCGGTGAGGCACCTGTATCCGGACGAGCGCGTTTACACCTTCTGGGATTATTTCCGTCAGCATTGGCAGAAGAATTCCGGGTTGCGCATCGACCATCTGCTGCTGAACCCGGTGCTTGCTCCTTACCTGAAAAACGCCGGTGTGGATGCTTGGGTACGCGGCGAAGAGCACGCCAGCGATCATGCGCCGACCTGGATCGAAATCTCATCGCGTAAATCCCGCGCCAAAAAACCTCCGAAGCGCAGCACAGCCGCCCCCCTTGACGAATACAACCGCAAGCGTGATTTCGATGCGACCTCGGAGCCCTCCGGCGCCGCGAAGCCCCGCAAACCAACAAAGAAGAAAACCATCAAGCCCGGTGCGCTGCAGTTTTGCATCCAGAAGCACGATGCGTCGCGCCTGCACTACGACTTTCGCCTGGAACTCGACGGCACCCTGAAAAGCTGGGCGGTGCCCAAGGGCCCGTCGCTGGACCCCAAGTCCAAGCGCCTGGCCGTGCACGTCGAAGACCACCCGCTGGACTACGCCACTTTTGAAGGCACAATCCCGCAGGGGCATTACGGCGCCGGTGACGTGATTGTCTGGGACCGCGGGATCTGGAAGCCCTTGTCCGATCCCGCCGAGGCCTACAGCAAAGGCCGGCTGAAATTCGAACTGCAGGGCGAAAAGCTCGGCGGCGTATGGAACCTGGTCAAGACGCGCATGCCCGGCAAGCAGGAGCAATGGTTCCTGATCAAGCACCAGGACGAATTTGCACGCCCGGAAAGCGATTACGACATCGTCAAGGCCGAACCCCACAGTGTGCTGAGTGACCGCACCCTCGTGCAGAAGAAGCGCCCGGGGAAAGCCGCCGAACCCAAGCCCATCAAGAAGACGCCGGCCGCGCGCGCAAAGCCGGCGCACGCGCAATCGGTCAATGCTCAACCAGCCGCCCTTCCCGAGCAGCTCAAGCCTGAACTGGCCACCCTGGTGGATTCCGCGCCCGACGGCGATTGGCGCTATGAAGTCAAGTTTGATGGCTACCGCATCATGGCTCGGGTCGATCAAGGCAAGGTGCAGTTGTTTACCCGCAATGGCCATGACTGGACCCACAAGCTTCCTCGACAGGCCGAGGCGATTGCCAGCCTCGCCCTGGAGTCCGCCTGGCTCGATGGCGAAGTGGTCGTGGCCAATGAGCGAGGCGTGCCGGACTTCCAGGCCCTGCAGAACGCCTTCGAGCTTGGCCGCAGCGGCAACATCGTCTACTACCTGTTCGACCTGCCTTTTCTCAACGGTATGGACCTGCGCGAAGTGCCGGTCGAACAGCGTCGCGCAGCCTTGGCCAAGGTGATGGAGCGCAGTGAGGACGAGGTACTGCGCTATTCGGACGACTTCGCCGAAACGCCGGATGCACTGCTCAATAGCGCCTGTGAAATGCAAATGGAGGGCCTGATCGGCAAACGCGTGGGCAGCCCCTATGTTTCCCGGCGCAGCAGCGACTGGATCAAACTCAAATGTAAGCGCCGCCAAGAGTTCGTCATCGTCGGCTACACCGAGCCGAAGGGCTCGCGCAGTAAATTCGGCGCGCTGCTGCTGGGCCTGCACGATGCCGACAGCAACGCGCTCAACTACGCGGGCAAGGTTGGCACCGGGTTCAACCAGATCACATTGAGCACGATCTACGAACAGCTCACCCCGCTGGAAACCAAGAAGCCCGCGGTGGTCAACCCGCCGACGGGTTTTGAGGCCAAGGACGTGCATTGGCTCAAGCCGTCGCTTCTGGCCGAAGTCGCCTTTGCCGAAATCACCCAGGACGGCTCGGTACGACACGCGGTGTTCCAAGGCCTGCGTAACGACAAACCGGCCAAAGCCATCACCGAAGAGCGCCCTGCCCCGGCCCCCAAGGACGGGAAAAAGTCCCCGCGCAAACAAGCGACTGCGACGAAGGCCAAGGGTAAAGCGGGCGACGAGGGCTCAAGCAAAATCCGGCTCACCCATCCCCAGCGGGTGATCGACCCGAGCAGCAGTTCGACCAAGCGTGACTTGGCGGATTACTACATCGGCGTCTCCGAGTGGCTGCTGCCGCAGTTGCTCAATCGCCCGGTCGCCCTGGTGCGCGCGCCGGACGGTATCGGCGGTGAACTGTTTTTCCAGAAAAACGCCGAGCGCCTGGCGATCCCCGGAATCGAGATCATCGGCAAGGAAGTCACGGGCCATCCGGTGATGTTGATCAATAATATCGAGGCACTGCTGGGCGCGGTGCAGATGAGCGCCCTCGAGCTGCATACCTGGAACGCCGTGTCCAAGGACCTGCACCGCCCCGACCGCTTCATTCTGGACCTCGACCCCGACCCTGCATTGCCATGGAAAAGCATGGTGGAGGCCACCGAATTGACCCTGACGGTGCTGGACGAACTGGGCCTCAAGTCGTTCCTGAAAACCAGCGGCGGCAAAGGCATCCACATCGTCGTGCCGCTGACCCCGAAAGCCGACTGGGACGCGGTAAAAAGCTTCAGCCACGCGGTTGTCAAACATATCGCCACGCTATTGCCAGACCGGTTCTCAGCGGTTTCGGGGCCCAAGAATCGAGTCGGACGCATCTTCATCGACTACTTACGCAACGGCCTGGGCGCGACCACTATTTGCGCCTATTCAGCCCGCAGTCGCGAGGGGCTGCCGGTGTCGGTACCGATCTTTCGCGAGGAACTCAAAGACATCAAAGGCGCCAATGCCTGGAACATTCGCAACCTCCATGAACGGCTGGGCGAACTGGACGCCGATCCGTGGGCGGATATGCCTGGCACCAGGCAAACCATCACGGCCCAGATGCGTAAACGTATCGGCCTCAAGTAGCCCCCCGTGCGGAAGAAATGAAATGGATGACCTCCACAACACGCCGACTGAATGTGGGAGCCCCGCCAAATCTTCAACTGGCGCTATCGCGCATCAAACTGAAGCTTCTCTGGCGAACGGCCTTGTTGGGATCAGCACGCTTGTTGTGGCGAGCGGGCTTGTTGTGGCGAGCGGGCTTCTTGTGGCGAGCGGGC
>JAFHKH010000131.1 GCA_016937595.1 Pseudomonas cedrina subsp. fulgida
TTCGCGAGCAAGCCGCTCCACAGTTGGATCGTATTTCAACTGGCGGTTAGTGGCGTTCCAGAGCGTTGACGAGGTCGTGGAAGGCTTCGCGATTGGACTCGTTGAGGCCCATCAGGATTTTATGCGCTTCCAGCACCTTGACCCGTACCACTTCCTCGGACTGGTCCTGCGATGGCAGGTCGGTCAGGCACTCCGGGCACGGGATCGGGCGGTCTACGATGTTGAACACCTGGTCAAAGCCCATGGATTGCAGCAGACGGGTGATGTCTTCGTGGGTGGTGACGACGGTCGGCAACAAGCCAACCTTCTGCCGCGACAGAATGGACAACTTGGCCAGCAGGCCAAGGGTGGTGCTGTCGATGCTGCGGGTTTCGGTCAGATCGATCACGATCGCCGAGAAGTTCAGCGCTGTGAAAATCCGCTCAATCGTCGCATCCAGCGCCGAACACAGGGTCAGGCGCACTTCACCGACAAATTTCAGGACGAAGGTCCCGTCTTGCTCGGCGAATTGGATTCTTCCGGTACTCATCAAAGATTCCTGCTCAACACCAATAGGGCGATATCATCCGGCATCTCCCCTAGCGTGGCCAATCCAAAAACCTGCCGCAGGCCATCCAGGCTGCCGCCCGCCGACTTGACCTTTTGGGGCAAGGCGGCTTCTTTCTCTTTGAGTGTAGGCTCTGGAAGAAGGTCCAGGATGCCGTCGGACATCAGCGTAAGGCTGAACGTCGGCGGCAGCTCCAGAATGTGGTCTTCGTAGGTGGCTTCATTGAACAAGCCTACGGGCAGACCACGCCCTTCCAGGTAACGCACACTGTCAGGAGTGTATAAAACAGGCATCGGCAGGTGACCGCCGATGCTGTAGGTCAAAAGACCGGTTTCTTCGTCGATCACGCCGCCGACCATCGTCACGTGCTTGCCCAGCTTGCAGCTGATCAGGCCCCGGTTGATATGGCCCAGCACTTGCGACGGCGTGAACTCCGGCAAGGTGCCATTGCGCTTGGATTCGAACAGCAACCGTGTGGTCATGAACTTCAACAACACGGTGACAAAGGCAGAGGAAGCACCATGGCCGGAGACATCGGCCAGATAGAACGCGACACGCCGTTCGTCGACGCGGAAGTAGTCGACAAAATCGCCCGACAGGTACAGCGACGGAATGATCTGGTGGGCAAACTGGAATTCGTCAATGGTCCAGGGGCTGACCGGCAACATGTTCATCTGCACCTGGCGCCCAGCGTTCTGGTCTTCCTGGAGCAGATTGAGGCTGGCTTCGAGCTCGCGGTTGGCGGTTTCGAGCTTCTCGCGGTAGCGCTGGTTCTCCACCAGCAGCCGTGCACGATCCAGGGCACGGCGCACCGAGTGCTCCAGCACCGCCAGGTCTTCCAGGGGTTTGATCAGGTAGTCGGCCGCGCCCAGGCGCAAAGCTTCGACGGCATCGTTCATCACGCCGGCACCGGACACAACAATCACCGGCATCTGCGGGGCGAGCTCGGTGACCTGGCGAATCAGCTCGAGGCCGCCCATCTGGGGCATGCGCAGGTCGCAGATCACAAGGTCGGGCTGGTCGCGCTCGAATACCTGGAGACCCTGTTGGCCATTACTGGCCTGCAGGACGCTGAAGCCACTGTCTTCCAAATAGGCCGCGAGGCTCGCGCGCACTACTTCGTCGTCATCGATTATCAGCAGCGTGGCACTGGTTTTTTGCATGTGGGCAAACGGCGCCAGAATTAGGTTGGCGTAGGCGGCTCGGCAATGGCCGGGCGCACGTACTGGATTCGCTTTCTAGCCTCTCTGTCCTACACAGTACCGGGATTTCGCCCATGCACAACGGTAAAGCAGAGGTGCCCTTCTAAGGCGCAGACGGTACTCCCATCCGTGAGGGGTTTCAAGCTCATGCCGATGGTCGCCGGGCGTCTTTACACCGCAAATCACCGGGAGTTATAAGAACAGGCACCAGCACAACTCAAAGTAAGGATGCAGCCATGAGCGAACACGAACGCGACTACGCAGAAAAACGCGACTTCATCCGCATGCGCGTGGATGCCGATGTAGCGTTGATTCACGCCGGGCAGGAGATTGCGGGGGTGTGCGTGGACCTGTCGAGCTCCGGCATGCAGGTACAGGCGCCGCGTCAATTCAGCGTGGGCGACTTGCTGACGGTGCGCATCGATTCGGAATACGCCGCGCTCAAGGGGCTGGAGGCGGATACGGAGGTGGTGTGGGCCAAGACCGAGGGCGAAGACCAGCGCCTGGGCCTCAAAATTCTGAAAATGCGCTGAAAGCCGCGCACAAAAAAGGCGACCCTCAGGGGTCGCCTTTTTCGTTTCAAAACATCACCACCTAGAAGTCGTCGACGACCTTGCCATCCTTGACCTTGAACTCGCGGTTCTGCAGGTAGGCGTTGCGGATAAAGGTGTATTTGTCACCGGTGATCAGCTTCTCGCTGTCGAGCAGGCTGGCGCGGGTATCAACGATGTTGAGGCCCATGACGCTGTTGCGCACGGAAACATCATCCATATAGCGGTACGGCTGGGTGTAGCTGTCCACGTACTTGGACGGCGCATCACGCAGGGTGCTTGGGCCCAGCAACGGCAGCATCACGTAAGGACCGCTGCCCACGCCCCAGTAACCAAGGGTCTGGCCGAAGTCTTCATCGCTGCGCTGCAGGCCCATCTTGGTGCCGACATCGATAAAGCCCAGTACGCCGAAAGTGGTGTTCACCAGCAAACGGGCAGTGTCGACGCCGGCATTGTGGGGCTTGAGTTGCAGCACGTTGTTGGCGAGGTTGCCGACATCGCCGATATTGCGGAAGAAGTTGTGGATGCCATCTTCGACAAACTGCGGAGTGATCCACTCATAGCCTTGGGCCAATGGCTTGAGGGCATAGGTGTCAACGGTGTCGTTGAAGGTGAAGATCGGGCGGTTGACGCTTTCCCACGGGTCATCCTCCGGCGCTGCCTGGGCGGCAAACGGCGCCAACAGGACAGTGGCACACACCGATAGCTGAGCGAAACAGTGGCTCCAGCGCATAGCTTTTGCTCCTTGAATGGTCTGTCATGGGCGCTATGCCCTGAATAAGGCGTGCAGTATATGACGGAAGTGTCCAATTAGGCATCTTCCGGGAGCTGTCGTGCCCAAAATGCACAAAATTCATACCGTTAATAATCTTGTCATCGACTTGTCATCCCGGCCCGCTAGCGTTGGAGCTATTTCAGGGATGTCGACATGCCTCACGCCGAAATAGCCATCGCCAGCGCACCCGCCTTGACCGCCGTTCTGTTTGGCTTGAGTGGCTGCCTGGTGGACTTCGGTTCCCAGGCGCGTACCGATTCGCCCGTGCCCGACTCCCAGGCCACGCCCGGCGCGCTGAAGATCCTGCGCAGCCTGAAGGAACAAGGCGTGCCCTGCGCCTGGCTGGACGAACTGCCGCCGTCCATCACCAGGCCCCTGGCCGCCACCCTGCCCGCCTGGGTCAAGGCGGCATCGCCCTCCTCTATTCGCTGGCCGGCGCCCCATGCCTGCTGGCAGGCCTTGATGGAGCTGAACATCGAACGCCTGGAAGGCTGCGTGCTGGTCAGCGGCGAACCGCGCCTGCTGCAATCAGGCCTCAACGCCGGGTTGTGGACCATCGGCCTGGCCTCCTGCGGCTCGCTGTGTGGCCTGCGCCCGAGGCATGGCAGGCGCTGAGCGAACAGGAGCGCGAAAAAAAGCGCGGCAAGGCCACGGTTGCCCTGTATGGGCTGGGCGTGCATTCGGTGATCGATCACCTGGGCGAGCTCGGCACCTGCCTGGCCGACATCAGCCTGCGCCAGCTCAAAGGCGAGAAGCCCTGACACGGATCATGCACAGTTGCCGTCGGTGGATTAATCTACAGGTCAGCCCGTAGACCTTTCTCGGCGTGCCGTGGTCTATGCCAGTGCCTATCGATAAAAGGAAGACGTCATGCCTGATCGCAAAAAACTGGAAGAACAGGTCGAGATTCTGCGCGGGCAATTGGAACAGGAACCGCCACTGCCGCTCGAAAAACGTGAAGCGCTGGAAGCCTTGATTGCCAAATTTGAAGTGCAGCTTGAATTGGAGCCGGCGACTCAGTCACCCAGTATTTCCGACGATGTGAATCAAGCCGCCATAGAGTTCGACGCTGAACACCCGGTCATTTCCGGGACATTGCGCAATATCATGATCACCTTGGGCAATATCGGGATCTGATCCAATCCAACGCCAAACAAAGAACCAAAATGTGGGAGCGGGCTTGCTCGCGAAGGCGGTGAGTCAGTCACAGATGTTTTAACTGAACCACCGCCTTCGCGAGCAAGCCCGCTCCCACATAAGCCCGCTCTCACATTTAACCTAATCGGCGCTGGGCTTGGGCTGTTCGTAGCGTGCGTTGAACGCCTGGATGAATCCATTACGCAATATCGCCAAAAACGCAGAGAACGCGCTGACATCCTGCTGATGCACACTGCCACTGAGTTCAACACGGGTGGCGAACTGGTTTTTACGCTGGTTTTTCAGCACGGTTTCGCTGGCGCCGACCACGGCTTCCCAGATCGAGCGGAAGATGTTCTTGTCTTTGTTTTCGACGTCCTGTTTCCAATCGAAGACCTCGACATCGCGCAGCAGCGGCTTGATATAACCGGTCAGTTGGCCTTTTTCCGCCTGGGCTTCGATCACCACGTCGCCGGTGCCGGCCTTGAAATCGAACTTGCCATAGGCCGACGCAAAGTCATTCATGCGTTTGAGCTGCAGGTCACGGGCGCGGAAACGGAACTCGAACTCTTCGAAGTCGCTCAGCGGGTCAAAGGTGGCGGTTGCTTCCAGGGGCGCCTGGCCTTGCAGCAGGGCCTTGCCTTCGAAACGCGCGTCGCGCTTGCCTTTGACGTCCACCACATTGGTGAGGTTGTAGAAACTGGCATTGACCGAGGTGGCGTTGATGTTGACCGCGGGTTTGGAATTGAAGTTGTGGAACGCAATTTTGCCGTTTTCAATGCGCATTTCATTGAGGGTGATCGGCAGCAATTTGCTCAATTGTTCCTGCCAGTCGGTGCCTTTACCGGTCTGGGAGGCCTGCTTGTCCGCGCCACCGTCGACGAAGTTGATCTCGGGATTGACGAAATGCCCCTCAGCGACCACGGCATGGTCGTACCACAACGAGTGCCAGCTCACGGCGAATTCGATCAGCGGCGCGTTGACGAACGGTACGGGTACCTTGCCATCCACCTTGACGATCTTCAGGCCATTGATACGGTACGCGCCGCGCCATAAGGCCAGGTCCACATCGGTAATTTCGCCGCGGTAATCACCCATGTTGGCGAGTTTTTCATTCAAATAGTTACGCACCAGATAGGGCAGCGCGATGCTCAAGGCAACCAGCACCACCACCAGCCCGGCGACGGTCCATAGCGGCCAACTGTAGCGACGTCTCATGGTCAGGTTCTCCAACGGTATAGGCGATGGACCGCTGGGGTGGGCGCAACGTTCCTCTGACTGGACGCCCCGGTGGACGAGGCATACCCTTGTGGCCTTGTTGAAATTGTCTTAAGGACCCGTCATGAGCCGCATCTTTGCAGACAACGCGCACTCCATCGGTAATACGCCCCTGGTGCAGATCAACCGTATCGCGCCGCGCGGCGTGACCATCCTGGCCAAGATCGAAGGGCGTAACCCGGGGTATTCGGTGAAGTGCCGCATTGGCGCCAATATGATCTGGGACGCTGAAAGCAGCGGCAAGCTCAAGCCGGGCATGATGATTGTCGAACCCACCTCCGGCAATACCGGCATCGGCCTGGCATTTGTCGCCGCCGCCCGTGGCTATAAGCTGTTGCTGACCATGCCCGCGTCCATGAGCCTCGAGCGGCGCAAGGTGCTCAAGGCCCTGGGCGCCGAGCTGGTGCTGACCGAGCCGGCCAAGGGCATGAAGGGTGCGATTGAAAAAGCCGGCGAAATCGTCGCCAGCGACCCGGCCACCTACTTTATGCCGGCCCAGTTCGATAACCCGGCCAACCCGGCGATCCACGAGAAAACCACCGGTCCGGAAATCTGGAACGACACCGATGGCGCCGTGGATGTACTGGTGGCCGGCGTGGGGACGGCGGCACCATCACCGGTGTGTCGCGCTATATCAAGCACACGGCGGGCAAGCCGATTCTGTCGGTGGCCGTCGAGCCAATGGTGTCGCCGGTGATTACCCAGGCCCTGGCCGGTGATGAGATCAAGCCCAGCCCGCACAAGATCCAGGGCATCGGCGCGGGTTTCGTGCCGAAAAACCTCGACCTGTCGATGGTCGACCGGGTGGAGCTGGTGACCGACGAGGAATCCAAGGCCATGGCCCTGCGTCTGATGCAGGAAGAGGGGATTCTGTGCGGTATCTCCTGCGGCGCCGCGATGGCCGTGGCGGTGCGCCTGGCCGAGAAACCGGAGATGCAGGGCAAGACCATCGTGGTGATTCTGCCGGACTCCGGTGAACGCTACCTGTCGAGCATGCTGTTCAGCGATTTGTTTACCGAGCAGGAAAACCAGGCTTGATGATCGTTCCCACGCTCTGCGTGGGAATGCATACGGTGACGCTCTGCGTCACAACAGAGGACGCAGAGCGTCCAGGGCGGCGTCC
>JAFHKH010000132.1 GCA_016937595.1 Pseudomonas cedrina subsp. fulgida
CGACCGCCCCGGCTACCACGCGGCAGAGGGAGGAATAATGGCCAGTACGCATTCGCGCAACGGCTGGATCGTGTGGCTGACCTTTGCCGTCGGCCTGCTGCTTAGCGTCTCGCCACTGCCACAGTTCATGGAAATCCTGCGCCCGCTCTGGCTGGCCTTGCTGCTGGCCTTCTGGTCACTGAACCTGCCGCATAAAGTCGGCATGGTCACCGCCATGTTCCTGGGTTTGGCGCAAGACGTCCTGTATGGCACCTTGCTGGGCCAGAACGCGTTGATCCTGACCCTGATCACCTTCCTGGTGCTGTCGTTGCAACAGCGCCTGCGCATGTTCCCGATTTGGCAGCAGTGCCTGGTAATCCTGGTGATCTTCGGCCTGGCGCAGCTTGTCCAGCTCTGGCTGAGCGCGTTGACCGGTAATCGTCAGCCTACGCTGGCGTTGGTATTGCCGGCCCTGGTCAGTGCCTTGCTGTGGCCATGGGTCAGCTTCGGCCTGCGTGGGTTACGTCGTCGCTATAAAATCAATTGAATGGATTGCGAGGCTCTGCCTGGTTATCGAACCCTACAGGGAGAGTCTGCAATGAATTCGCTATACCTGGCCTCGGGCTCTCCGAGACGGCGTGAACTGCTGACCCAGATCGGTGTGCCCTTCACCGTGGTCAGCGCCGCTATTGATGAAACCCCTCTTACAAACGAATCCGCCGTTTCCTACGTCGAGCGCCTGGCGCGCGGCAAGGCTGCGGCAGGTTTCGCTGCACTTGAGCACACGGCCGGCGCCTGTGTGCTGGGCGCCGATACCGCCGTGGTGGTTAACGGCAATATCCTCGGCAAGCCCGTGGATCAGGCAGATGCCCTGGCCATGTTGATGGCCCTGGCGGGACGTGAACACGAAGTGCTGACCGCCGTCGCGGTCACCGAGGGCCAGCGTTGTGAAACGCAATGTGTAAGCAGCCGTGTACTTTTTCGCCGGATTTCCGTCGAGGAGGCGACGACCTACTGGCACAGCGGCGAACCCCAGGACAAGGCGGGCGGCTATGCTATTCAAGGGCTGGGTTCGGTGTTTGTCGCCGGCCTCAATGGCAGTTATTCCGCCGTGGTCGGCCTGCCCGTGTGCGAAACCGCGCAACTGCTCGACCGATTCGGCATACCCTGTTGGCAAAACCTTACCGTGCGCTGAACGCCTTTACTTGCGCGCCCAGCCTTAAGCGATCGGTCACTATTGTGAAAACGCCTGAACGAGACCCAGCCATGAGTGAAGAGATTCTGATCAATATCACGCCGATGGAATCGCGCGTGGCGGTGGTAGAGAACGGTGTTCTGCAAGAAGTCCACGTGGAGCGCACCCAAAAGCGCGGGATCGTCGGCAACATCTACAAGGGCAAGGTCGTGCGTGTGTTGCCGGGCATGCAGGCGGCCTTTGTCGATATCGGCCTGGACCGTGCCGCGTTTATCCATGCTTCGGAAATTTCCCTGCGCGAAGGCCCTACGGTCGAAAGCATCAGTGCCCTGGTGCACGAGGGGCAGAGCCTGGTGGTGCAAGTCACCAAGGACCCCATCGGTTCCAAGGGCGCGCGCCTGACCACGCAGTTGTCGATTCCGTCGCGGTACCTGGTTTACATGCCACGCACCGCCCATGTCGGCATTTCCCTGAAGATCGAAGACGAGGCCGAGCGCGAGCGTCTCAAGAAGGTCGTCAGCGATTGCGTGGCCGCCGAAGGTATCAAGGAGGCCGGTGGTTTTATCCTGCGCACCGCCGCGGAGGGCGCCGGCGCCGATGAAATCCTGATGGATATCCGTTACCTGCGCCGCTTGTGGGACCAGATCGACGTCCAGATCAAGACCATCAGCGCGCCAAGCGTCATCTACGAAGACCTCGGCCTGGCCCTACGCACGCTGCGCGACCTGGTCAGCCCGAAAATCGAGAAAATCCGCATCGACTCGCGGGAAACCTTCCAGCGCACCACACAATTTGTCGCCGAGTTGATGCCGGAAATTGCCGACCGCCTGGAACATTACCCCGGCGAACGGCCGATCTTTGACTTGTATGGCGTCGAAGACGAAATCCAGAAAGCCCTGGAACGCAAGGTGCCACTCAAGTCCGGCGGCTATCTGGTGGTGGACCCGGCGGAAGCCATGACCACCATCGACGTCAACACGGGCGCGTTCGTCGGTCATCGCAACCTCGAAGAGACGATCTTCAAGACCAACCTCGAAGCGGCTACCGCGATTGCCCGCCAACTGCGCCTGCGCAACCTGGGCGGCATCATCATCATCGACTTCATCGACATGGAAGATGAAGAGCACCAGCGCCAGGTGCTGCGTACCCTCGAGAAGCAGTTGGAGCGCGATCACGCCAAGACCAACATCATCGGCATTACCGAGCTGGGCCTGGTGCAGATGACCCGCAAGCGCACCCGCGAAAGCCTCGAACAAGTGCTGTGCGAGCCCTGCAGCAGTTGCCAGGGACGCGGTAAGTTGAAGACCCCGGAAACGGTTTGCTACGAGATTTTCCGTGAAATCCTACGAGAGGCGCGAGCCTACCAGGCCGAAGGTTATAGAGTGCTCGCCAACCAGAAAGTGGTCGACCGGCTGCTGGACGAAGAATCCGGCAACGTTGCCGAACTGGAAGGGTTTATCGGTCGCACGATTCGCTTCCAGGTCGAAACCATGTATTCCCAGGAACAATACGACGTGGTGCTGCTCTGATCCCCAATCGTTTTTCTTTTACGCGACGTGCAGGCCTTGACCTGCCGTCCGACTACCGCCTTGAGGGTCGCCTGACATGGAGCGTCTGATACGCTTTTTTGCCGCTTTGACCCGTTGGGGCCTGGGCCTCTGCGCCTTGCTGCTGGTATTGGCGGCCGTGTATGTGAGCCTGGGGCGTGAGTTGACTCCGCTGGTGGCCGAATACCGTGGCGAAGTCCAAGCCAAGGCCCAGGCCGCGGTGGACATGCCCCTGCACATCGGCAGCCTTGAGGGCCGCTGGAGCGGCTTCGCCCCGGTACTGCTGGCCCATGATGTAATGGTGGGCGAGGGCAGCAGTGCCCTGCGCCTGGACCAGGTCGAAGTGGTGCCGGATATCTGGGCCAGCCTCATGGCTCGCGAAGTGCGCATTGCGCACTTGCAAGTCAGTGGCCTGCAATTGAGCGTCAAGGAAGACAAGGACGGCCAGTGGGCGCTTCAAGGCCTGCCGGTGCACGATGACCTGCCGCTGGACCCGGAGCAGTTGCTCACGCGCATGCAGCGGGTCAAGCGTGTGTCGCTGCTCGACAGCCAGGTCACGTTGCAACCGTTCGACCAGGCACCCGTGACGCTGACGTACGTCGGGCTGAGCCTGCACACGGGGATGACCCGCCAGCGCCTGGACGCGCGCTTGACGCTGCCCGATGGTCAACCGCTCGCCTTGAGCCTGCGCACGCGTATTCGCGCCAACCAGTGGAAGGACGGCGAAATCCAGGCCTACCTGAGTTTGCCGCAAAGCGATTGGGCCAAGTGGATCCCGGCCAAGCTGACCCAGCAGTGGACACTCAGCCAATTCAAGGCCGGCGGCGAGTTCTGGCTGACCTGGGCCAAAGGCACCGTGCAAAGCGCAGTGGCGCGCCTCAACGCGCCTCAAGTCAAAGGCAGTTACGCCGGGCGCAAGCCCGTGCACGTCGAAAACCTCGCACTCACCGCCTATCTGCAGCGCAGCGACACCGGCGTCAAGGTGCTGTTCGATTCCCTGGCGATGAACCTGGGAGAGACTCGTTGGGAGTCTCGCCTGCAACTCCAGCAGACCCTGGCTACCGACAAGGACCAGGAAGTCTGGAAACTCCAGGCCGATCGCCTCGACCTCACGCCGGTCACGCCGCTGCTCAACGCCCTGGCGCCGCTGCCGGAGGCTTTCGCCAAAACCATCGAGCGCCTCAAGGCCACTGGCCTGCTGCGTAATGTGCGGGTGGATTTTCGCCCTCAAGACACCACCGATCAAAAAGTCAGCTTCGCCGCCAACCTCGAACGCATCGGTTTTGATGCCTACTCTGGCGCGCCGGCCGCGCGTAACGTGTCGGGTAGCATCAGCGGCGACCTGGGCCATGGCGAGTTGCGCATGGACAGCAAGGACTTTTCCCTGCACCTTGACCCGATCTTCGCCAAGCCCTGGCAGTACCTGCAGGCCAATGCACGCCTGACCTGGACGCTGGACAAACAAGGCTTCACCCTGATCGCCCCGTATATCAAGGTGTTGGGCGAGGAGGGCAAGATCGCCGCCGATTTCCTGATTCGCCTGCATTTCGACCATAGCCAGGAAGACTACATGGACCTGCGCGTCGGCATGGTCGATGGCGACGGGCGCTTCACCCCCAAGTACCTGCCGGCGGTGTTGAGCCCGGCGCTGGATGAATGGTTGCGCACGGCGATTCTCAAGGGCGCGGTGGACCAGGGCTTCTTTCAGTACCAGGGTTCGCTGAACCACGACGCCTTACCGGCGTCGCGCAATATCAGCCTGTTCTTCAAGGTGCATGATGCCGAACTGGCGTTCCAGCCGGGCTGGCCGCATGTGAGCAAGGTCAACGGCGAAGTGTTTGTCGAGGAGAGCGGCGTACGCATCCTGGCCAGCAAGGGCCAGTTGCTCGATACCAAGGTCAAGGACATCTACGTCAACATCCCCCATGCGCCTGCCGGCAAGGACAGTCATCTGTTGCTCACGGGTGGTTTTGCCGGCGGTTTGGGCGATGGCCTGAAGATCCTCCAGGAAGCACCGATTGGCACGGCATCGACGTTTGCCGGCTGGAAAGGCGAGGGCGACCTGCAAGGCAAACTCGACCTGGATATTCCGTTGGTCAAGGGCGTCGAGCCGAAAATCGTGGTGGACTTCAAAACCGACAAGGCGCGCCTGCAACTGGCAGACCCCTCCCTTGACCTGACCCAGCTCAAGGGCGATTTCCGCTTCGACAGCACCAAAGGCCTCAGTGGCCAGAACATCTCGGCCCAGGCCTTTGACCGGCCGATCACCGCGCAGATCTTTGCCGACGGCAAGCCAGGCACTGTCAGCACGCGCGTGGTCGCCAAGGGCCAGGTGACGGTCAAGCGGCTGACGGACTGGCTCAACGTCACCCAGCCGTTGCCGGTGTCCGGCGATATTCCCTACCAGTTGCAACTGGACCTGAGCGGCGCCGACAGCCAACTGATGGTCAGCTCGAACCTCAAGGGCGTGGCGGTGGATTTGCCCGCGCCGTTCGGCATGCCGGCCAGCCAGGGCCGTGACAGTGTGTTCCGCATGACCTTGCAGGGCGCCGAGCGCCGCTATTGGTTCGATTACGGCGAATTGGCGAATTTCACGTTTGCCGCGCCGCCGGACAAATTCAATGACGGCCGGGGAGAGCTGTTCCTCGGTGATGGCGATGCCGTGCTGCCAGGTGCCAAAGGCTTGCGCATTCGCGGCGTGTTGTCGGAACTGGATATTGATCCTTGGCGAAAGCTCGTCAACCAGTACGCCGGGAACGACCCTGGCGGCAATGCCAAGCAATTGCTCAGCGGCGCCGATTTCAAGGTGGGCAAGCTGACCGGTTTTGGCACCCAGTTTGATCGGGTCAACTTGCAGTTGAACCGCAAGCAGGCGGCGTGGGGCTTGCAGCTCGATAGCCAGCAGGCCAAGGGCATGGTGATCCTGCCGGACGCCAAGGGCGCACCGATCGCGATCAACCTGCAATACGTGAAACTGCCGGCGGTGGACCGACGGTGCAGGCGGACGAAAACGCTCCTGACCCCTTGGCGAGCATCGATCCGAAGGATATTCCGGCGCTGGATATCGCCATTGATCAATTGTTCCAGGGCCCGGATCTGGTCGGCGCCTGGTCGCTGAAAATCCGCCCGACCGCCAAGGGCCTGGCGTTCACCGACCTGGACCTGGGCCTCAAGGGACTGCAGCTCAAGGGCGACGGTGGTTGGGAGGGTGCCGCGGGTGCCAGCGGCAGTTGGTACAAGGGCCGCTTGGACGGCAAGAATATTGGCGATGTGCTCAAGGGGTGGGGTTATGCAGCGACCGTCACCAGCCAGGATTTCCACCTGGACGTGGATGGCCGCTGGCCCGGTTCGCCGGCTTATGTAGGGCCCAAGCGTTTCTCGGGCAGTCTGGATGCGGCATTTCGCAACGGTCAGTTCGTGGAAGTGGAGGGCGGTGCCCAGGCCCTGCGGGTATTCGGCCTGCTGAACTTCAACTCCATCGGGCGCCGCTTGCGCCTGGACTTTTCCGATTTGCTCGGCAAGGGCTTGAGCTATGACCGGGTCAAAGGTTTGCTGGCGGCCAGTGATGGGGTGTTCGTCACCCGTGAACCGATCACCATGACCGGCCCTTCGACCAACCTGGAGCTCAACGGCACCCTGGACCTGGTCGCCGACCGGGTTGACGCCAAGCTGCTGGTCACCCTGCCGGTCACCAATAACCTGCCGATCGCCGCGCTGATCGTGGGCGCACCGGCCATTGGCGGTGCGTTGTTCCTGATCGACAAGCTGATCGGCGACCGTGTTGCGCGCTTCGCCAGCGTGCAATACAAGGTGGAAGGCCCATGGAAGGACCCGAAGATCACCTTCGACAAGCCATTTGAAAAGCCAAACTGAGGGCCTGTGGAGTAGCATGGCCGCATGTCCTTTAAGGAGGGTCGGCGCATGTCCTTTGCTGTAATTCAAATGGTCAGCCAGAGCGATGTGCTGGCCAACCTGGCCCAGGCCCGGCGTCTGCTGGAGCAAGCGGCGGCGCAGGGTGCCAAGTTGGCGGTGCTGCCGGAAAATTTCGCCGCCATGGGCCGCCGCGATGTGGCTGATATCGGCCGCGCCGAGGCGCTGGGCGACGGCCCGATCCTGCCATGGTTGAAACAGACCGCCCGCGACCTCACCTTATGGATAGTGGCCGGCACGTTACCGTTGCCGCCCAAGGACCAACCGCACACCAAGCCCAATGCCTGCTCGCTGCTGGTTGATGATCGCGGCGAGATCGTTGCCCGTTATGACAAGCTGCATTTGTTTGATGTGGATGTGGCGGACGCTCGAGGTCGCTATCGCGAGTCTGATGACTATGCTTTCGGCGGCAACGTAGTGGTCGCGGATACGCCGGTCGGTCGCCTGGGGCTGAGCGTATGCTACGACTTGCGCTTCCCCGAGCTTTACAGCGAGTTGCGCGCGGCGGGGGCTGAATTGATTAGCGCACCGTCGGCGTTTACGGCCGTGACCGGCGCCGCGCATTGGGATGTACTGGTTCGTGCAAGGGCCATCGAAACCCAGTGCTACCTGCTGGCGGCGCCCAGGGCGGTGTGCATCCAGGCCCACGGGAAACCCATGGGCACGCGGCGATTGTCGACCCGTGGGGGCGCGTGCTGGCACAACAGGACAGAGGCGAAGCGGTGTTGTTGGCCGAGCGCGATAGCAGTGAACAGGCGTCGATTCGGGCGCGCATGCCGGTGGTCAACCATCGGCGCTTTTTCTCGCAGGGCGCACAGCGGCCTGCTTCGGAACGATGAATTTAAGGCCATACCTATGAGCGAGTTGTTGTCCTCAGTCAGTGAGCACCTCCTGGCACCCGGTGGCGTGACCATCGAAAGTCTGCAAACCGTGCTCGGCGATCTGGCCGGGCCGGGCATCGACGCGGCCGATCTGTATTTCCAGGGCCAGATCTCCGAGTCCTGGTCCCTGGAAGACGGGATCGTCAAGGAAGGCAGTTTCAATCTTGATCAGGGCGTCGGCGTTCGCGCGCAATCGGGTGAGAAAACCGGTTTCGCCTACAGCAATGCGATCACCCTGGAAGCCTTGGGCCTGGCCGCGCGTGCTGCGCGCTCGATCTCCCGCGCCGGGCAAAACGGCACGGTGCAGGCCTTCAGCACCCAGGACGTGGCCCAGTTGTATGCGCCGGATAACCCACTGGAAGTGATCAGCGCGCGGAAAAGGTCGAGCTGCTCAAGCGTGTCGATGCGGCCACCCGTGCCCTGGACCCGCGCATCCAGCAGGTCACTGTAAGCATGGCCGGCGTGTGGGAGCGCATCCTGGTGGCGTCCACCGATGGCGGCCTGGCGGCGGATGTACGGCCGCTGGTGCGTTTCAACGTGAGTGTGATCGTCGAGCAGAACGGTCGCCGCGAGCGCGGTGGCCATGGCGGCGGCGGGCGTACCGACTACCGTTACTTCCTCAGTGATGACCGTGCCATGGGGTACGCCCGAGAAGCGCTGCGCCAGGCATTGGTCAATCTGGAAGCCATTCCGGCGCCGGCGGGCACTTTGCCGGTGGTGCTGGGGTCGGGCTGGTCCGGCGTGCTGCTGCACGAAGCGGTCGGTCATGGCCTGGAAGGTGACTTCAACCGCAAGGGCAGTTCGGCCTACAGCGGGCGCATGGGCGAGAGGGTTGCGTCCAAGCTCTGCACCATTGTCGATGATGGCACCCTGGCCGGGCGTCGTGGCTCGCTGAGCGTGGATGATGAAGGCACGCCGACCGAGTGCACCACTCTGATCGAAAACGGCGTGCTCAAGGGCTACATGCAAGACAAGCTCAACGCGCGCCTGATGGGGGTCGCCCGCACCGGGAACGGCCGCCGCGAATCCTACGCGCACCTGCCGATGCCACGCATGACCAATACCTACATGCTCGGTGGCGAAAGCGATCCGGCGGAAATCATCGCTTCGGTAAAGCGCGGCATCTACTGCGCCAACCTCGGTGGCGGCCAGGTGGATATCACCAGCGGCAAATTCGTGTTTTCCACCAGCGAGGCGTACCTGATCGAAGACGGCAAGATTACCGCGCCGGTCAAAGGGGCAACGTTGATCGGTAACGGTCCGGAAGCGATGAGCAAGGTGTCGATGGTCGGCAACGACCTGTCGCTGGACAGCGGCGTGGGCACGTGCGGTAGGATGGGCAGTCGGTGCCGGTAGGGGTCGGCCGAGCCAACG
>JAFHKH010000133.1 GCA_016937595.1 Pseudomonas cedrina subsp. fulgida
AAGCCCGCTCGCCACAATACAAACCACAGTGCCGGTTATTATTTGAAGCGCCGTTCCACCCCTTTCTCCACCAAGATCTTCGCTGAAATCTCTTCCACCGAAAAATGCGTGGAATTGATGTGCGCAATATTCTCGCGACGGAACAGATTTTCCACTTCACGCACTTCGAACTCACACTGCGCATAGCTGGAATAGCGGCTGTTGGGCTTGCGTTCGTTGCGGATCGCGGTCAGCCGGTCCGGGTCGATGGTCAGGCCGAACAGCTTGTGGGAATGCGCGCGCAGGGCGGCGGGCAGCGTCAAGTGCTCCATGTCGTCCTCGGTCAGCGGGTAGTTGGCCGCGCGGATGCCGAATTGCATGGCCATGTATAGACAGGTCGGGGTCTTGCCGCAGCGGGACACGCCCACCAGGATCAGGTCGGCTTTGTCGTAGTAGTGGGTGCGGGCGCCGTCGTCGTTGTCGAGGGCGAAGTTCACCGCCTCGATACGCTCCATATAGTTGGAGTTGTGCCCGATGGAATGGGACTTTCCTACCGAGTAGGAGGAGTGTTCGCTCAACTCCTGCTCCAGTGGCGCCAGGAAGGTCGAGAAGATGTCGATCATGAAACCATTCGAGGTGGCGAGAATCTCACGAATGTCCTGGTTGACGATGGTGTCGAAAATGATCGGCCGAAAGCCGTCTTTTTCAGCCGCCAGATTGATTTGTTGTACCATGGCCCGCGCTTTATCCACGCTGTCGATATAGGGCCGCGTGAATTTGGCGAAGGTAATGTTTTCGAACTGCGCGAGCAGGCTTTGACCCAGTGTCTCGGCTGTGATGCCGGTGCCGTCGGAGATAAAGAAAGCAGATCGTTTCATTTGAGCCCTGGGCCTTAGCCTGATGGCGAATCTTGGATATGATAGGCGCGATTTTGCCGTCCCGCAGTGGGCCGCATTCTCACTTATTTTCCAGGTCCAGGCCACAAGCGCTGGCGAATGCTCCTACTGAGCAGCCGGCGTCCTGAGCTTTTCCAACACAGAAAGTGGAGAGATCACCTTGGTAGAGTACGTAGTTTCCCTCGATAAGCTCGGCGTCCATGATGTAGAGCACGTAGGGGGCAAGAACGCATCCCTCGGCGAGATGATCAGTAATCTTGCAGGCGCTGGTGTGTCGGTGCCGGGTGGTTTCGCCACCACGGCCCAGGCTTACCGTGATTTCCTCGAGCTGAGCGGCCTCAACGCCCAGATCCACGCCGCGCTGGACGCCCTGGACGTCGATGACGTCAATGCCCTGGCCAGAACCGGCGCCCAGATCCGCCAATGGATCATGGAAGCCGAGTTCCCCGAAAAACTCAACGAAGAGATCCGCACCGCCTTCGCCACGCTGTCGGCCGGCAACCCGGACATGGCTGTCGCCGTACGCTCCTCGGCCACCGCCGAAGATTTGCCGGATGCCTCCTTCGCCGGCCAGCAAGAGACCTTCCTCAACATCCGCGGCGTGGAAAACGTGATCCGCGCGGCCAAGGAAGTCTTCGCCTCACTGTTCAACGACCGCGCCATTTCCTACCGCGTACACCAAGGGTTCGACCACAAGCTGGTGGCCCTGTCTGCCGGCGTGCAGCGCATGGTGCGTTCGGAAACCGGCACCGCCGGCGTGATGTTCACCCTCGACACCGAATCGGGCTTCCGTGACGTAGTGTTTATCACCGGCGCCTACGGCCTGGGCGAAACCGTTGTGCAAGGCGCGGTCAACCCGGACGAATTCTACGTCCACAAGCACACCCTTGAAGCCGGTCGTCCGGCCATCCTGCGCCGCAACCTGGGCAGCAAGGCGATCAAGATGATCTACGGCGACGAGGCCAAGGCCGGTCGTTCGGTCAAGACCGTTGAAGTCGACAAGGCCGAGCGTGCGCGTTTCTGCCTGAGCGACGCGGAAGTCAGCGAACTGGCCAAACAGGCGATGATCATCGAAAAGCACTACAAGTGCCCGATGGACATCGAATGGGCCAAGGACGGTGATGACGGCAAGCTGTACATCGTGCAGGCCCGGCCCGAGACCGTTAAGAGCCGCACGTCGGCCAACGTCATGGAACGCTACCTGCTCAAGGAAACCGGCACCGTGCTGGTCGAAGGCCGTGCCATCGGCCAGCGCATCGGCGCGGGCAAGGTGCGGATCATCAAGGACGTGTCGGAAATGGACAAGGTCCAGCCAGGCGACGTGCTGGTTTCCGACATGACCGACCCGGACTGGGAACCGGTGATGAAACGCGCCAGCGCCATCGTCACCAACCGTGGCGGGCGTACCTGCCACGCGGCGATCATCGCCCGTGAACTGGGGATTCCCGCGGTCGTGGGCTGCGGCAACGCCACTCAACTGCTCAAGGAAGGCCAGGGCGTGACCGTTTCCTGCGCCGAAGGCGACACCGGTTTCATCTTTGAAGGTGAATTGGGCTTCGACATCAAGCAAAACTCCATCGATGCGATGCCCGACCTGCCGTTCAAGATCATGATGAACGTCGGCAACCCGGACCGTGCCTTTGACTTCGCGCAGTTGCCGAACGCCGGCGTGGGCCTGGCCCGCCTGGAGTTCATCATCAACCGCATGATCGGCGTGCACCCCAAGGCCCTGTTGAACTATGACGGCCTGCCGCTGGACATCAAGGACAGCGTCGACAAGCGCATCGCCGGCTACAACGACCCGGTGGGCTTCTATGTCGAGAAGCTGGTGGAAGGCATCAGCACCCTGGCGGCGGCGTTCTACCCCAAGAAGGTCATCGTGCGCCTGTCGGACTTCAAGTCCAACGAATACGCCAACCTGATCGGCGGCAAGCTCTACGAGCCGGAAGAAGAAAACCCGATGCTGGGCTTCCGTGGCGCTTCGCGTTACATCAGCGAAGCGTTCCGTGACTGCTTCGAGCTCGAGTGCCGTGCCCTCAAGCGCGTGCGCAACGAGATGGGCCTGACCAACGTCGAGATCATGGTGCCGTTCGTGCGTACCCTGGGCGAAGCGAGCCAAGTCGTCGACCTGCTGGCGGAAAACGGCTTGTCCCGTGGCGAAAACGGCCTGCGCGTCATCATGATGTGCGAACTGCCCTCCAACGCGATCCTGGCCGAAGAGTTCCTGGAATTCTTCGACGGTTTCTCCATCGGCTCCAACGACCTGACCCAGCTGACCCTGGGCCTGGACCGCGACTCGGGGATCATCGCGCACCTGTTCGACGAGCGGAATCCTGCGGTCAAGAAGCTGTTGGCCAATGCGATCCAGGCCTGTAACAAGGCCGGCAAGTACATCGGTATCTGCGGCCAAGGCCCTTCCGATCACCCGGACCTGGCCAAATGGCTGATGGAACAGGGCATCGAAAGCGTCTCGCTGAACCCCGATTCCGTGCTGGAAACCTGGTTCTTCCTGGCGGAAGGCCAAGCGTCCGCGTAAAGCCGCTACGTCAAAAAGTGCCGGCCACCGATTGAGGGTGGCCGGCATTCTTATCTGTACAGGGCGGAAATCCTCGCGGACGCCGCCCTTTTTTATGCAAGAGCATTATGCAAAGCAGCAGCAACCTGTTTCCCGTCGCCCTGATCAGCGCTGAACGTCGTGGCGACCTGAGTGAAGATGTCTACCGCCTCAAACCCGGTAACAGCCCTGACGGCACCGTCGAGCTGGCGGTTACTCGTCTGGGCCTGGCCGATGTACCGGAAAACCGCGGCATCCCGGTTATTCTGTTGCACGGCAGTTTTTCCAATCGGCGCTTCTGGTATTCGCCCAAGGGCATCGGCCTGGGGGCGTACCTGGCGCGCCTGGGGTTTGACGTATGGATCCCGGAAATGCGTGGGCATGGCCTGTCCAAGCGCAACCATGACTACGCCCGCAACCGCGTCGCCGACTACGCCCGTTACGATTTGCCGGCGATTGGCGCGTTTGTGCGCGAACAAAGTGCGCAGGTTCCACACTGGATCGGCCATTCCCTGGGCGGCATAAGCTTGGCCGCAGCCCTGGGGGGACGGCACCTCGGCGCGCCGGCAGCGGCTTCCGTGGCGCTGTTTGGCTGCCAGGTCAGCCGCACCCATTGGCCGTTGAAACTGCCGCCGGTGGAATGGACGGGGCGCTTGCTGTTGAAGCGTTTCGGCGAGCTGTCCGGCTCACGTTTCAAGCGCGGCCCGGAGGACGAACCGGCGGGCGTATTGATCGAAGCGATGCGCTGGAATGGCCTGTTCGGGCGCTTTGGCGAAGGTAAGCACGATTGGTGGAAAGGCCTGGCAGAGGTCGAGGTGCCGCTGTTGGCCGTCAGTGCCGCCGGCGATCATCAAGACCCGGACTGGGCGTGTCGCAAGCTGTTCGAGCAGGTGGGTTGCGCGCATCGCCAATACCTGTGCCTGGGCCGCCAGCAAGGCTTTACCGGCGATTTCGGGCACGTGGAAATGCTGGTCAGCAAAGCCGCCCAGGCCGAGGTGTGGCCATTGGTGGCGCAGTGGCTGAACGACCCGCTCACACCGCTGTTCGGCACGTCGGCCGAGGCGCTGGCCACGGGTTGAGGCAGCGGTCTATCCGGGGCGTTTCGCTCGCGTGTGGTTGCGGCTAAGCTATGACGCGTTACACGCTTCTGGTCATATTCAGTCGCTTCGTCGCTCTTGCGTTGCGGCGCAGTGGATGGGATGTTTCGCACCTGCCCTGGCGGGCGCTTCTTTCGAAAGACACCTCTTTGACAGAAAGGAATTTTTCAATGAACCATTACGTGACCCCCGACCTGTGCGACGCCTACCCGGATCTTGTGCAGGTGCTGGAGCCGATGTTCAGCAATTTCGGCGGCCGGGATTCCTTCGGCGGCGAAATCGTCACCCTCAAATGCTTCGAAGATAATTCCCTGGTCAAGGAGCAGGCCGACCAGCCTGGCGCCGGCAAAGTGCTGGTGGTCGACGGCGGCGGCTCCCTGCGCCGCGCGCTGCTGGGTGACATGATCGCCGAGAAAGCCGCGAACAACGGTTGGGAAGGGCTGGTGATCTACGGCTGCATCCGTGACGTCGATGTGATCGCCCAGACCGACCTGGGCGTGCAAGCCTTGGCCAGTCACCCCATGAAAACCGACAAACGGGGTATCGGTGACCTGAACGTAGTGGTCACCTTTGCAGGGGTGACCTTCCGGCCAGGTGAGTACATCTATGCCGACAACAATGGCGTGATTGTCTCGCCAAGCCCGTTGAAAATGCCTGAATAAGACCGGGGTGAGGATGTTCGAGGAAGAAAACGCGCAATGGGGGCTGGTGCATGCCCTGGTGCTGGACGGTAAAGGCGGCGCGCGTTCGATTGCCCGGACTGATCTCGATGAATTGCAACTGCAGCCTCAGGAGAGCCTGTGGCTGCATTGGGATCGCAGCCACCCGCAAACCCAGACCTGGCTGCGCAAATCCAGCGGGTTGAGCGAGTTCGCCTGTGACCTGTTGCTGGAGGAGAACACTCGCCCGCGTCTGTTGCCGTTGCCGGAGTCGGAGCTGCTGCTGTTTCTGCGCGGGGTCAACCTCAACCCGGGAGCGGAACCTGAGGACATGGTTTCCGTGCGCATCTTCGCCGCAGCCAGCCGTGTGATCTCCTTGCGGTTGCGCCCGTTGCGCGCCACCGATGAGTTGCTGGTGCAACTGGCGGACGGCAAGGGGCCCAAAACCGCGTCCGAACTCATCCTTTATATGGCGCAATACCTGACCAATAAGGTGCAGGATCTGGTCTCCGACCTGTCTGAAATCGTCGATGCCGAAGAAGAAAAGCTGGATGCCGACGAACGGTATACCCCGGAGCACGGCAGCATTTTGCAGATCCGTCGCCGAGCGGCGGGGCTGAAGCGATTCCTCGCCCCGCAGCGCGATATTTTTGCCCAACTGACGCGTATCAAATTGCCGTGGTTCTGTGACGACGATGCCGACTACTGGAACGAATTGAACAACAGCCTGACCCGCTACCTGGAAGAGCTCGAATTGACCCGAGAGCGCGTGGGGCTTGTGCTGGAGGCCGAAGACCGGCGCTTGAGCGTGCGCATGAACCGCACCATGTACCGCTTCGGCATCATCACCGGGATCTTTCTGCCGATGAGCTTTCTCACCGGTCTGCTGGGTATCAATGTGGGCGGCATTCCGTTCTCCGCCAGCCCCTATGGATTCATGCTCGCGTGCCTGTTGATGGTCTCGGTGGCGCTCGGACAATGGTGGCTGTTTCGACGATTGCGCTGGGTTTGAGCTGAATATGAGCTGAACGTAGGAAGGCCCCATGTGACCCGAAGAATTTTACCCTCGTCTTTTAAATCACTTGCGAGAGGTCTTTATGCACGATCCGTTCGAACAGTCTTTGCGTGACATGCTCAATGCTTCGCCGTCCAACCGCGACGACGATGCGTGCCTGGGCCGCGTATTGAAAACCGCCAACCGTCAGGTGGGGGCGGGAGATCTGTTCGGTCTGCTCGGCCGCTGGGTGCCGGCGTTGATGATGGCCTTGAACAACGGTTCAGCCCACGTATCGCCTGTTTCCCGTCGTAAACCTCTTGCTCGCACTGCTGATAAGGCTGATTGAATATGGAACTTGATCTCTGGACCCAGAGCCTGGTCACCGCGATGACCGCATTGTGGACCAAGGTGGCGAATTTCATTCCCAACCTGTTTGGTGCTTTGGTACTGGTGTTGCTGGGCTTTGTCGTGGCCAAGCTGCTCGACACCCTGCTGTCCAAATTGCTTGCAAAACTGGGCCTTGACCGCTTGATGGCAGGCACCGGCCTGACCAAGCTGCTTGGCCGCGCCGGGCTGCAGGTGCCGATCTCCACATTGATCGGCAAGATCGTTTATTGGTTTGTTTTGCTGATTTTCCTGGTTTCCGCGGCTCAATCCCTTGGACTTGAGCGAGTTTCAGCTACGCTCGACATGCTTGCGCTGTATTTGCCGAAGGTTTTCGGCGGCGCGCTGGTACTGCTGGTAGGCGTTTTACTGGCGCAACTGGCCAATGGCCTGGTGCGCGGCGCCGCCGAAGGCGTGGGGCTGGACTATGCCGCCGGCCTGGGACGTATTGCCCAGGGGCTGGTCATTATCATCAGTATTTCGGTCGCGATCAGCCAGTTGGAGGTCAAGACTGACCTGCTCAACCATGTGATTGTGATCGTTTTGATTACCGTTGGTCTGGCAGTTGCGCTGGCCATGGGCTTGGGAAGCCGGGAAATTGCCGGTCAGATTCTTGCGGGAATCTATGTGCGTGAGTTGTATCAGGTGGGCCAGCAGGTGCGTGTGGGCGAGGTCGAAGGGCAAATCGAGGAGATCGGCACAGTCAAGACGACGGTGCTGACCGATGACGGCGACCTTGTGTCGCTGTCCAATCGGATTCTCCTTGAGCAGCAGGTCAGTAGCCGCTGACCCGGCACCCTGCTAATGTACGCCGCCGCGAGCCCGGCTGACCGGGCCGTGGCGGACATTGACCTGACTGTCGGCACGACTTGTTTTGAATAAAGCACAAACGCTGTCCACGCGCTATGACCCCCGTGAGCTCTCTGATGAGGAGTTGGTCGCGCGCGCGCACACCGAGCTTTTTCACATCACTCGCGCCTATGAAGAATTGATGCGCAGATATCAACGCACTCTGTTCAACGTTTGTTCAAGGTATTTAGGGAACGATAGAGATGCGGACGATGTCTGTCAGGAAGTGATGCTCAAGGTGCTGTACGGCCTGAAGAACTTCGAGGGCAAATCGAAGTTCAAGACCTGGCTCTACAGCATCACGTACAACGAGTGCATCACGCAGTATCGGAAGGAACGGCGAAAGCGTCGCTTGATGGACGCTTTGAGTCTGGACCCCCTTGAGGAGGCGTCTGAAGAAAAGGCGCCGGCACCCGAGGACAAGGGCGGGCTCGATCGCTGGCTGGTGTATGTGAACCCGATTGACCGCGAGATTCTGGTGCTACGTTTTGTCGCAGAGCTGGAATTTCAGGAAATCGCTGACATCATGCACATGGGTTTGAGTGCTACAAAAATGCGTTACAAGCGTGCTCTAGATAAATTACGTGAGAAATTTGCGGGCGAGACTGAAACTTAGTGCGTAGCAAATATCTCTTACGTGTAGGCAAGTTCTGTTAGACTTGTCGCCGAGTTGTCCCCCGGTTTGTGGGACTGCTTTACAATCACCAGATGGGGATTTAACGGATGAAACTGAAAAACACCTTGGGCTTGGCCATTGGTTCTCTTATTGCCGCTACTTCTTTCGGCGTTCTGGCACAAGGCCAAGGCGCAGTTGAAGGCGAGCTGTTCTACAAGAAGCAGTACAACGATAGCGTCAAGCACATCGAAGACGGCTTCAATCCTGGCGCTCGCATCGGTTACTTCCTGACCGACGACCTGTCCTTGGATCTGTCCTACGACAAGACTAACCACACCCGTTCGAACGACGGTACTGGTAACCAGAAGATCAAAGGCGATACCGGCAGCCTGGTTGCCCAGTATCACTTCGGTCAAGCTGGCGTAGACAGCCTGCGTCCATACGTAGAAGGCGGTTTCGGCCACCAGAGCCGTGGCAACGTACGTGCTGACGGCCACAGCGGTCGCGATCAGACTACTTTCGCTACCGTTGGTACTGGCGTGAAGTACTACTTCACCAACAACCTGTACGCTCGTGCCGGTGTTGAAGCTGACTACGGTCTGGACAACGGCAAGTGGGACTACTCCGCACTGGTCGGCCTGGGCGTGAACTTCGGCGGTAACGCTGGCGCAGCTGCTCCAGCTCCTACCCCAGCACCAGCTCCAGAGCCAACTCCAGAGCCAGAAGCTCCAGTTGCTCAGGTTGTACGTGTTGAGCTGGACGTTAAGTTCGACTTCGACAAGGCCGTTGTTAAGCCTAACAGCTACGGCGACGTGAAAAACCTGGCCGACTTCATGGCTCAGTACCCAGCTACCAACGTAGAAGTTGCTGGTCACACTGACTCCGTAGGTCCAGACGCTTACAACCAGAAGCTGTCCCAGCGTCGTGCTGACGCTGTTAAGCAAGTCCTGGTTAAAGACGGCGTTGCTCCTAGCCGTGTAACTGCCGTAGGTTACGGCGAATCCCGCCCAGTTGCTGACAACGCAACTGAAGCTGGTCGTGCTGTTAACCGTCGCGTAGAAGCGCAGGTTGAAGCTCAAGCTCAGTAATTACTGAGTAGTAGAAAAAAGCCCGGCTCAGGCCGGGCTTTTTTT
>JAFHKH010000134.1 GCA_016937595.1 Pseudomonas cedrina subsp. fulgida
CAGGCGGCGCGGTGGTGGGTCACGGTCGGCGGCGTGGCACTGGAGCCTTCCACCGGCACGCCGTCATCGCCTTCGGAGATACCACCGGCCTCTTCGGCAAGTGGGCCGCGCATGACCGGCTGGCCAACCATCGGCAGGTTGGTCGGCTGGCCGGAGTTGGCAAATTCGACGTTCGGCGTGGGCTTGCCCAGTGGCAACTGTGCTTGTTCGGTTGGCGCGCTGGCGGTCGTCGGTGCCTTGCTGCGGCCGGGGATCAACCAGGCAGCGGCGACGGCCACCACGACAACGGCGGAAATGGCCAATACGTGTTTCTTAGGCATGGTGAACCCCATCTTTGGACGCTTGACCGCGGTGCGGCTGGCAATCATGGCTTCGATCATGGCATCGCGGGCAGCCTGATTGATGTTGCCAGGCCAGCCGCCTGCGCTGTCGTGAATATCAGAGATCTGTTGAGCGGAGAAAAGTTCGATACCCGCCCCCGCGCCCTCCAGGCGTTGAGCCAGGTATTCGCGGGTTTCTTCCTCTTCGTACGGCTGCAGCTCGATGACGTGGAACAACTCCTGGTCACCGCTGATTTGCTCCAGCTCGGCGATCAGCGACGACTCACCGAACAGAAACACATGCGGACGCCCTTCCGGAGTGCCCGCCGCCAGCGCCAGCAGCGCCTCGAGGGCAGATTCGTCGAGCTGCTCGGCGTCATCTACCAGCAGGTAGACTTCCTGGCCGGTCAGGCCCAGTTGCACAACCTGCTTGAGGATCGCATTCGGCTCGGCGGTGGCGACGTCCAGTGCCTGTGCGACCTGGCGTAACACGCCGGCCGCATCACCGGCGCCACGGGCCGAGACCACCACGCTCTGCACCGATTGCTTATTGGTACTGGCCACCAGCGCCTGGCGCAGCAGGGTCTTGCCGCTGCCCAACGGCCCGGTCACGACCAGCAGCAACTGGCTGTAGCGCGCCAGGTGGTGCAACTGGCCGAGCACTGGCTTGCGCTGGGCCGGGAAAAATTTGAAACCAGGCACCCGTGGAGCAAAGGGGTCGTGGCTTAACTGGTAATGGCCGAGGAACGCCTCGTCGGCATGCAAACTAGTCATCGGGGTCTTGTTAACCTTTAAGCTGGGCCAGGGCGCGGTAATCCGCTCCCAGCGTGGCCTGTAGAATCTCTTTCGGATAATCGTCGGTCACTACCGCTTCGCCGATGTGGCGCAGCAGCACCAGTCGCAGTCGACCGTCGATCACTTTCTTGTCTATCGCCATATGTTCGAGGAAGTCCGCCTCGGTCATCTCCTGCGGCGGGATCACCGGCAAGCCGGCGCGCTGGAACAGGCGGATGCCGCGATCTCGCGCCTGGGCGCTGATCCAGCCCAGGCGGTGCGACATCTCCAATGCCATCACCGTGCCAGCTGCTACGGCCTCCCCATGCAACCACACACCATAGCCCATATGGGTTTCGATCGCATGGCCGAAGGTGTGACCCAGGTTCAAGGTCGCGCGCACGCCGGACTCCCGTTCATCGGCATTCACCACCAGCGCCTTGGCGGCGCAGGAGCGTGAAATCGCTTCGGTGAGGGCCACCTGATCAAGGTTGCGCAGCGCGCCCAGCTGCTCTTCCAGCCAGGCCAGGAATGGCTCGTCGCAGATCAACCCGTACTTGATGACCTCCGCCAGGCCCGCCGACAACTCACGCGGCGGCAGGGTGTTGAGGGTCGCCGTGTCGATCAGCACGGCTTGGGGCTGGTAGAACGCGCCGACCATGTTCTTGCCCAGCGGATGGTTGATACCGGTCTTGCCACCCACCGACGAATCGACCTGGGACAGCAAGGTGGTCGGCACTTGGATAAAGTCCACGCCGCGCTGGTAGCAGGCGGCGGCAAAGCCGGCCATGTCGCCGATCACACCGCCGCCCAGGGCGATCACGGTGGTGCGGCGGTCATGGCGCGCGGTCAGCAGGCCATCGAAGATAAGCTGCAGGGTTTCCCAGTTCTTGTGGGCTTCGCCGTCCGGCAGGATCACGGAGATCACCGAGTAAGCCGCCAGGCTGCGCTTCAGACGCTCTAGATACAGCGGCGCGACCGTTTCATTGGAGATGATCGCCACTTGCCGACCGGCAATATGCGGGGCAAGCAACTCGGGCTGGTCCAGCAGACCTTCGCCAATATGGATCGGGTAGCTGCGCTCGCCTAGATCGACCTTAAGTGTCTGCATGTGTCCCCGCGTTAGAGATGTATTGACGACCGGCAACATCAAAACCCCGACATCACCTGATGGCTCTACGCCACACCCCGCAGGGTAATAGCGCGCCGCCGAGAATAGCGCATTTCGGGCCTGGCTTTAACGGGGTTGCAGCCGTTGCAGGCGCTCGAGAATGTCGATAACCACCATCCGGGGTGGCCGCTCATCGGTTTCCACCACCAGATCGGCGATTTCCCGGTACAGCGGATCACGCAGCGCAAGCAGGTCCCGCAAGGTTTTTTCCGGGTTCGCCGTGCGCAGCAACGGGCGATTGCGATCGCGGGCGGTGCGGCCCACCTGCTGCTCGACCGATGCATGCAGATAGACCACCCGACCACCGGCATGCAGCGCGCGACGGTTCTCGTCACGCATCACTGCGCCACCGCCCGTGGCCAATACCACGCCATCGCAGCCACATAGCTCGGCGATCATCGCCTGCTCGCGGTCACGAAAGCCCAGCTCGCCTTCCTTATCGAAGATCCATGGGATATTGGCACCCGTGCGCAATTCAATTTCCTTGTCGGAATCTTTGAATGGCAGGCGCAGCTCTTTGGCCAGCAAACGGCCGATGGTGCTTTTTCCAGCCCCCATCGGTCCTACAAGAATCAAATTTCGCACAGAATCAACGACTCACAGCAATCGCCTGGTTATTCATAATACGCGGAGTCAGGAATACCAGCAGCTCGGATTTTTTCTCCGCCAGCACATCGCGCCGGAAAAGGCGGCCAAGATACGGCACATCGCCTAAAAATGGCACTTTATCTACCACTTTGCTTTGGGTATTGGAGAAAACCCCGCCGATGACGATGGTCTCGCCATCCTTGACCAACACCTTGGCGTTGACCTCGTTTTTCTTGATCGGCGGTACGTCGTTGAGTTTGTTCAGGTAGTCGGGCTCATCCTTGGTGACTTTGACTTCCATGATCACCCGGTCGTCGGGGGTGATTTGCGGGGTGACTTCCAGGGACAGCGAGGCCTCCTTGAACGACACCGAGGTCGCGCCACTGGAGCTGGACTCCTGATAGGGGATCTCGGTGCCCTTGAGGATGCGCGCGGTTTCCTTGTCGGAAGTGACCACCTTGGGTTGCGAGACGATTTCACCGTTGCCGGTTTTCTCCATGGCGGTGAGTTCCAGGTCCAGCAGCAGGTTATCGGTGATAAAAGCGATACCCAGCCCCGAGGTGCCGCTGAGCGAGCCCAGGTCCACAAAGGGAGAGCTGGGTGGGTTCTGCGGCGGTTCAGCGCCTTCAGGCTGCGGTTTCGCGATGCCGCCCGCGCCCCAGTTGCCGCGGTTGAGCCGCCCGCCCCAGCGTGCGCCCAGGCTTTTGTCGTAATCGACATTGGCCTCGACGATCCGCGCCTCGATCATCACCTGGCGCACCGGAATATCCAGCTGCGCCACGATCCGACGCAGCTCCTCCAGCCGTTCGCCGGTCTGGTAGGCAATGATGTTGTTGGTGCGGTCATCGACCGCCACCGAGCCACGCTCATCGGTAACGCCTTCCAGACCGGTGACCGACTGGAACAACTTGGCCAGGTCCGCCGCCTTGGCGTAGTTGACTTGCAACAGCTCCCGGCGCAGCGGCGCCAGTTCGGCCATTTGCTTGCGCGACTCCAGCGTGAGCAGCTCACGCGCAGCCAACTCCTCGGCGGGCGCAACCAGCAAAACGCCAGCCTTCACCCGCTTATCCAGGCCCTTGGCTTGCAGCACCAGGTCCAGCGCCTGGTCCCAGGGCACATCCTTGAGGCGCAGGGTGATCGAACCCTGTACATCGTCGCTCGCAATCAGGTTGAGGCCCGCCACGTCGGCAATTTGCTGTAACGCGGCACGCAATTCGATGTTCTGGAAGTGGAGGTTGAGCCTATCGCCCGTGTAAGCGTTTGACGTGGCGTTGCCGGGGGGCGGCAACTGGATCAGATCCACACGATTGGGCACAGCAGCAGCCATCGGTGCCGTGAACGCTATCCATAGCGCCACACCGAAGGACGAGAAAGTCCTTTTCATTGTTTGATTCCGTTATGAGTTGACGTTTAACAGCAATGCGCGCGGACGCTCCAGCCAAGCGCCCTGGCCATCGGGAAACAGCTCCACCAGTTCTATAGAGCGCTCATGAATGGCGGTAATACGGCCATGGTCCGGCCCCAGGTAATCACCGATTGCCAGGCGATGCACGCTGGAGGAGGCACGCAGCAGGGCGAACGCCTGCAGCCCGCGAGACAGCGTGCCGACCATTTCGAACTGGTCCAGCGCAAGGCTTTCCAGGATTCCCCGTGGCCGGGTGAGATCCGGCGCAGGGGCGGGCCGACCCGGCAAGTGGTCGACCTGAACCCCAAGCAGTTGAAAGGGATCACGCAGCCCGGATGAGTCGTAGACAAAAGGCTGCCCTTGCGCAACCTGTCCGCTCCGCCGGCCGGGCTGCGCATGCCAGTAAGTCGTGACCAGCAGATCAAGACGCAGCAGCTTGCCATCACGGCGCAGGGCAACATCATGCCCCGTCGCGATGCGCGACAGGCCACCGAGGCTACTGAGGAACATCGCCAGGTCGTGATAAGCCCCAGTGACCCCAACCCGTACAGGCTGCTCATGAAAGAACGCCCGGGGCTGCTCATCCAACGGGGTGACGCTCTCGACCAGCAAACCATTGGCCAGCGCCAGGCGCGCGATGTCTTCCAGCAAGCCAGGCATTTCGGACTCGTCGGGCAAGGCCTGCAAAAGCTCGTCGGCCTTCGCCCGCATAAGCTCAAGCTGGCGGCTGCGCGCCTCAAGGCCGGCTGCCAGGGCAGCCTTGCGGGCGATTTGCTGTTGCAGCGCCACTTCCTGCGCCTCGACCTGGTGCAAGCGCTGCCGCGACGGGCCCAGATACACAAGCTCACCCGCCACCCATACCAAGCCGGCCAGCGCACAGCCCATCAGGGCCTTGCCAGGCAGTGGCCATTTTGCAGCGTTGTGAGTGAGCGCGGAAACATTGAGCCTTGGCAACAGGCTCATGGTTGAGCCTCGGAAGACTCTCCCTGACGCACCATCAGTTGGAACTCATTGTTGCCGCGCGCGCCCTCCGTGCGCACCTGTTGCAACCGCGTGGAATGGGAGCCTTGCGCGGCTTCCAGGCGGCGCATCAACTGGGCGATATCCTGGCTGGATTCAGCGCTGCCACTGATACTGACCGTATCGCCTTTAGCGACCACCTCGTGCAGGTGGACGCCGTCGGGGACTGCGCGCGCCAACTGATCCAACAGTTGCGCACTGGACGAACGGCCATCGTGCAGGTCTTGCACGACTTTCATGCGTTGCGCTAATTGCTGGCTTTGTTCCTGCAAGTCGTCGATGGTCCTGATGCGTGCGTCAAGGCCGCTGACGTCCTTGCCCAGATGGTCATTGCGGCTCACCTGCCGGTCAATGGCCTTGTCGATCACCTGGTCCGCCAGCCACACGGCCGCGAGCGCCGCGCTGACGAATGCCAGCAAACACGCCAGTAGATACTTGCGCCGCCGCTCTGCCAGCGCCTGGCGCCAAGGCAATAGGTTGATTCGTGTCTTCAAGCGAAACTCCTCAGGGCCAACCCGCAAGCAATTCCCATCCCCCGGGCATCCACGGCCCATTGTGCACCATCGACTCGATGGCTCGGCATGAAGCTGGCGAAATCCTGACTGCAAGCGCGCGCCAATGCAAACGCTTCGACATCGACCACCTTCGGCACCAGGCCGGCCAGGGCCAGAACCGCCTCGCGCCTCCACCTGTTCTTTCGGGCACGCGGCGAGCAATATCTCGACACGGCCCGGGTCAAGCGCCGTCGGCCCGCGCATTTGAAAGTCGATGGCGACGTCATCGAGCGGATAAGGAATGTACTGGTCTGCCTCCATCTGGATCATCCAGGTCATCTCATCGTCAGTGAGCCCCGCCTCCATCTCGATCATTCGCGTGATCACCGAGGGCGGCCACGGCAGCGGCAGCGCCACGGACCGCCGTCGAAAACCGCGCCAATGCACTGCGCAACGTGCGGCCCACGCCCTCCAGGTCGAGGAATGTGCCGTCGACCACCGCGTGGTTGGGCAGCGACTGGGTGACGTAGCCCTGAACGGTATAGCCGCAGCCTGAACGGCCCAGCTCGACCAGCCGGATAGTGGTGTCATTGATGTCGACGCCCAGCAAGGCGTCGACTTTTCGGTTGAAAAATCCCTTTCCCATAAAACTCCCTAAAGCTTTGTCTGTCATACCGCCTGATTACCACTGTGCACCCTGCATTCGGTCGACTTGTTGAACAGGCGCCCATGACGCCCCAAGTCGAAAAATGCTTTAATACCCAGCGTTTTTTTCCGCTTTTCATCTGCAGCTCGGGGCGATCCATCGTTTGCCATGCACGCCCCGACGCCTAACCCATTCTTTTCTCTGGAAATCCAAAAGCCTTGATTCGTCTGCTGAAGTTTTTCGGGTACTCCATTGTCGCCATCGTTTGCGGGCTGCTGCTCGTGCTCAGCGGGGCCTACCTCTACCTTAGTCCGGGTTTGCCCTCCGTAGAGGCCCTTAGAAGTATCCAGTTGCAGATTCCTTTGCGGGTCTACAGCAGCGATGAAAAACTGATCGCGGAGTTCGGCGAAATGCGCCGCACACCGATCCGTTTTGCCGATATTCCGCCCAATTTCATCAGCGCCCTGCTCTCGGCCGAAGACGATAATTTTGCCAACCACTATGGCGTCGACCCCAGCAGCCTGGTGCGGGCGGCCACACAGCTGGTAAAAAGCGGACACATTCAATCCGGCGGCAGCACCATCACCATGCAGGTGGCGAAGAACTTCTTCCTCACCAGCGAGCGCAGTTTTTCACGCAAGGCCACCGAGATCCTCCTGGCGCTGCAGATCGAGCGCCAACTGACCAAGGACGAAATCCTCGAGCTGTACGTCAACAAGATCTACCTGGGCAACCGTGCCTACGGGATTGAAGCGGCGTCACAGGTCTACTACGGCAAGTCCATTCGTGACGCCAGCCTGGCGCAAATGGCCATGATTGCCGGCCTGCCCAAGGCCCCTTCACGCTTCAACCCGCTGGCCAACCCCGCACGCAGCAAGGAACGCCGCGACTGGATCCTGGGGCGCATGTACAAGCTGGGCAAGATTGACCAGGCCGCTTACGAAAGCGCCGTTGCCGAACCGCTGAACGCCAGCTACCACGTGCCGACGCCGGAAGTGAACGCCCCTTACATTGCCGAAATGGCGCGCGCCGAGATGGTCGGCCGCTACGGCAGCGAGGCCTACACCGAAGGCTTTCGCGTGACCACTACAGTGCCCAGCAACTTGCAGGAAATCGCCAATGACGCGGTGCATTCGGGCCTGATCACCTACGACCAGCGCCACGGCTACCGCGGCCCTGAATCGCGCCTGCCGGGCAAGACTCTGAGCGCCTGGACCACCGAGCTGGGCAAACAACGCACGATCAGCGGCCTGGAGCCGGCCATCGTCACCCAGGTGAAGAAAGACGGCCTGCAAGTACTGACCCGTACCGGCGAAGCCCAGGTGGCGTGGGACAGCATGAAATGGGCACGCCCTTTCCTGAACACCAACAGCATGGGCGCGCTGCCCAAGCAGCCCTCTGACGTGGCGCAGGTGGGAGACTTGATCCGCGTGCAGCGCCAGAAGGACGACAGCCTCAAGTTCAGCCAGGTCCCGCTGGCCCAGGGCGCCCTGGTGTCCCTGGACCCGCAGAACGGTGCCATCCGCGCGTTGGTCGGCGGTTTCGCGTTCGAGCAAAGCAACTACAACCGGGCCATCCAGGCCAAGCGCCAGCCCGGCTCGAGCTTCAAGCCGTTCATTTACAGCGCCGCGCTGGATAACGGCTATACCGCCGCCAGCCTGGTCAACGACGCCCCGATCGTGTTTGTCGACGAATACCTGGACAAGGTCTGGCGTCCGAAGAACGACACCAATACCTTCCTCGGGCCGATCCGCATCCGCGAAGCGCTGTACAAGTCGCGCAACCTGGTGTCGATCCGCCTGCTGCAGGCGATGGGCGTGGGCAAGACCATCGACTACATCACGCGCTTTGGCTTCGCCAAGTCGGACCTGCCGCCCAACCTGTCCCTGGCACTGGGCACCGCGACCCTCACGCCGATGGAAATTGCCACCGGCTGGAGCACCTTCGCCAACGGCGGCTACAAGATCGCGCCTTACCTGATCGACAAGATTGAAAGCCGCAACGGCGACACCCTGTTCACCGCCAACCCGCCGCGAGTGCCGGGTGACGTGGTCAACGGCGTGGCCGCCACTGATGGCCTCGCGGCGCCTGGCAATGGCGTATCACCATCGAGCCAACGCCGGGCGCTGCGCCGGCCGCCAACGCTGGCGCTACCGAACC
>JAFHKH010000135.1 GCA_016937595.1 Pseudomonas cedrina subsp. fulgida
GCATGTCGTCATCCACCAGGGCCAATGGGCCGTGCTTGAGTTCACCGGCCGGGTAGGCTTCGGCGTGGATGTAGGAGATCTCCTTGAGCTTGAGCGAGCCCTCCATGGCCACCGGGTATTGCGCGCCACGACCGAGGAACAGGGTGTGGTTCTTGTCGGCGAACAGCTCGGCGACTTTTTCCACGACGCTGTCCATGGCCAGGGCTTCACCCAAACGGGTTGGCAGGCGGCGCAGTTCTTCGACCAGGGTGGCTTCGACGCCTTCAGCCAGGGTGCCGCGCACCTGGCCCAGGGACAGAGTGAGCAACAGCAGGCCGACCAACTGAGTGGTGAACGCCTTGGTGGAGGCCACGCCGATTTCGCGACCGGCCTGGGTCAGCAGGGTCAGGTCGGATTCACGCACCAGCGAGCTGATACTCACGTTGCAGATGGCCAGGCTGGCCAGGAAGCCCAGTTCCTTGGCGTTGCGCAGGGCGGCCAGGGTGTCGGCGGTTTCGCCGGACTGCGAGATGGTCACGAACAGGGTGTCGGGTTGCACCACCACCTTGCGGTAGCGGAACTCGCTGGCGACTTCGACCTGGCACGGGATGCCGGCCAGTTCTTCCAGCCAGTAACGGGCAACCATGCCGGCGTGGTAGCTGGTGCCGCAGGCGACGATCTGCACATTGCGCACTTTGGCGAACAGTTCGGCGGCTTGCGGGCCGAAGGCGTTGACCAGCACTTGGTTCTGGCTCAGGCGGCCTTCCAGGGTGCGTTGCACCACGGACGGTTGCTCATGGATTTCCTTGAGCATGAAGTGACGGTACTCGCCCTTGTCGGCGGCTTCGGCACCGTCGCGATATTGCACGGCTTCGCGTTCGACGGACTGACCGTTCACGTCCCAGATTTGCACGCTTTCGCGGCGAATGTCGCGATATCGCCTTCTTCCAGGTACATGAAGCGGTCGGTCACCTGGCGCAGGGCCAGTTGGTCGGAAGCGAGGAAGTTTTCCCCCAGGCCCAGGCCGATCACCAACGGGCTGCCGCTGCGCGCGGCAACCACGCGGTCAGGCTGGCTGGCACTGACCACGGCCAGGCCATAGGCGCCGTGCAGTTCCTTGACCGTGGCCTTGAGGGCAGTGGTCAAGTCGCTGTGGTCCTTGAGCTTGTGGTTGAGCAGGTGCGCGATGACTTCGGTATCGGTGTCCGAGGTGAAGACGTAGCCCTGGCCCTTGAGTTGCTCGCGCAGGGCTTCGTGGTTTTCGATGATGCCGTTGTGCACCACGGCCAGGTCACCGGAGAAGTGCGGGTGGGCGTTGCGCTCGCACGGCGCGCCGTGGGTGGCCCAGCGGGTGTGGGCGATACCGAGACGACCCACCAGCGGTTCACCGGCCAGCGCTTGCTCCAACTCGCTGACTTTGCCTGGTCGCGCATGCGCTCGAGCTTGCCGCCGTTGGTGAAGACGGCCACGCCAGCGCTGTCGTAACCGCGGTATTCCAGGCGCTTGAGGCCTTCGAGCAGGATGGGGGTGATGTTGCGTTCAGCGACTGCGCCTACGATGCCACACATGGTGTTTCTCCTAGATGATTGCCGCGCATATCAGCGTAATGCCGCGGGCTTGGATCTGGTCGCGGGCCTCAAGCGGCAGGCGATCATCGGTGATAAGGGTATGGACACTGCTCCAGGGCAGTTCCAGGTTGGGAATCTTGCGGCCGATCTTGTCGGATTCGACCATCACCACCACTTCACGGGCGACCTCGGCCATGACTCGGCTCAGGCCCAGCAGTTCGTTGAACGTGGTGGTACCGCGCTGTAGATCGATGCCGTCGGCGCCAATGAACAGTTGATCAAAGTCATAGGAGCGCAGTACTTGCTCGGCGACCTGGCCCTGGAACGAGTCCGAATGTGGGTCCCAGGTACCGCCGGTCATCAACAGCACCGGCTCGTGTTCCAGCTCGCTCAGGGCGCGGGCCACGTTCAGGGAATTGGTCATCACCACCAGGCCAGGCTGGTGGCCCAGCTCGGGGATCATGGCGGCGGTAGTGCTGCCGCTGTCGATGATGATGCGCGCGTGTTCGCGAAGGCGCGTCACGGCGGCACGGGCGATCGCACGCTTGTAGGCGGAGATGGGTTGGGCGGCATCGCCCACCAATTCCTGAGGCATGGTGATCGCGCCACCGTAGCGACGCAGCAGCAGGCCGTTGCTTTCCAGGGCAGCCAGGTCCTTGCGGATAGTGACTTCCGAGGTTTCGAAACGCTTGGCCAATTCGTCCACGCTGACTTCGCCCTGTTCATTGAGCAAGGTCAGGATGTTGTGGCGTCGTTGGGGGGTATTTCGTTTCGACATGGTGATGATAAGTTTCGTTTCGAAAGATAACGAAGGCAATCAAAACCTATTGGACGTAAATCGTCAAGCAAAGGAATACGATTTTTGACATAACACTGAACAAAATGTGGGAGCGGCTTGCTCGCGAATGCGGCGGATCAGTCAATAAATCTGTCGACTGACACTCCGTATTCGCGAGCAAGCCCGCTCCCACATTGGGTATCCACTGTTAGTGAGGGTGTGGATAACTCAGGTCTTGTTGATTTTGACCGGACGTTTCCAACCGTCGATGTTGCGTTGGCGGGCGCGGGCGACGGCAAGTTGTGCCTTATCCACATGCTGATTGATGGTTGAGCCCGCTGCGGTGCTGGCGCCATCCTCGAGGGTCACCGGGGCGACCAGCGAATTATTGGAGCCGATGAACACGTCCGCTCCGATGGTGGTCTGGTGCTTGTTGGCACCGTCGTAGTTGCACGTGATGGTACCTGCACCGACGTTGGTGCGCGCACCGACAGTGGCGTCACCCAGGTAGGTCAGGTGGCCGACCTTGGCCTCGTCACCCAACGTGGCGTTTTTCATTTCCACAAAATTGCCCACGTGCGCCTTGACCCCTAGCACGCTACCCGGACGCAACCGCGCGAACGGCCCGGCATCACTGCCCTCGCCCATCACAGCGCCATCGATGTGGCTGTTGGCTTTAACCACCACACCTTTGCGCAAGGTGCTGTCCTTGATCACGCAGTTAGGACCAATCACCACGTCGTCTTCAATGATCACGCGGCCTTCGAGGATCACGTTGATATCGATCAGCACGTCGCGGCCGACGGTGACTTCGCCGCGCACATCGAAGCGCGCCGGGTCACGCAGGGTCACGCCCTGGGCCATCAGGCGACGACCTTCACGCAGTTGGTAATGGCGTTCAAGCTCTGCAAGCTGCTTGCGGTCATTGGCGCCCTGCACTTCCATCGGGTCGTGAGGCTGTTCAGTGGCGACCAGCAGGCCATCGCTGACAGCCATCTCAATGACGTCAGTGAGGTAGTACTCGCCCTGGGCGTTGTTGTTGGACAGGCGGCTCATCCAGTCGGCGAGCTTGTTGGCAGGCACGGCCAGAATCCCTGTGTTGCCTTCGGTGATGGCGCGCTGGGCTTCGCTTGCGTCCTTGTGCTCAACGATGGCCGCGACCTTGCCATCGGCGTTACGCACAATGCGCCCGTAGCCGGTGGGGTCATCCAGTTCAACGGTGAGCAGGCCCATCTGGCCAGGCACCACATGCTTGAGCAGGCGTTGCAGGGTTTCCACTTCGATGAGCGGTACGTCGCCGTACAGGATCAGTACGGTGTCGGCGGTAATGAATGGCACGGCCTGCGCGGTGGCATGGCCGGTCCCGAGTTGTTTGTCCTGCAAGACGAAATTCAGGTCGTCAGCGGCCAGGCGCTCACGAACCACATCGGCACCGTGGCCGATCACCACATGGATGCGCTGTGGGTCGAGTTGCCGGGCGCTGTGGATAACATGGCCCAACATGGAATTGCCGGCAACCGGGTGCAGCACCTTGGGCAGGGCCGAACGCATGCGGGTGCCCTGGCCTGCGGCGAGAATAACGATTTCAAGAGACATGAATGGCTACCAATCCTGGGCGGTCCGGCTTCAGACCAGAGAAGTGTTTTGCAAAAAAAGAAAAAGGGTAGCCGAGGCTACCCTTTTTAATCAATCGCGCATTAAGCATGACGGCATCGCCGTTTACTTCTTGCGGATCTGCTGGAGCGTGCGCAGCTGAGCTGCAGCCTCGGCCAGACGTACAGCAGCAGCGCTGTAGTCGAAGTCCGCACCCTTTTCGTTCAGGGCCTTCTCGGCAGCCTTGACGGCTTCCTGAGCGGAGGCTTCATCCAGGTCGCCAGCACGTTGCACGGTGTCGGCAAGTACCTTGACCATGTTCGGCTGAACCTCGAGGAAACCACCAGAGATGTAAAACACCTCCTTTTCCCCGCCTTGCTTGGTCAGAGTGATCGGACCTGGCTTCAAGCTGGTGATCAGCGGGGCATGACCCATGGCGATACCAAGATCACCCAGGTCGCCGTGCGCTGTTACAAACTCGACCAGACCGGAGAAAATTTCCCCTTCCGCGCTGACGATATCGCAATGGACTGTCATAGCCATCTGATTGCCTCAACCTGATGAGCGCCCGTTTCCGGGCGCCTGGATTACAGTTTCTTGGCTTTCTCGATCGCTTCTTCGATGCCGCCGACCATGTAGAACGCTTGTTCTGGCAGGTGGTCGTAGTCACCGTTGAGGATGCCTTTGAAGCCAGCAATGGTGTCTTTCAGGGAAACGTATTTACCCGAGGCACCGGTGAAGACTTCAGCCACGAAGAACGGCTGCGACAAGAAACGCTGGATCTTACGAGCACGGTTTACCAACTGCTTGTCGGCTTCCGACAGCTCGTCCATACCCAGGATCGCAATGATGTCCTTCAGTTCTTTGTAACGCTGCAGCACGTACTGAACGCCGCGAGCGGTGTCGTAGTGCTCCTGGCCGATCACGTTCGGGTCCAGCTGGCGCGACGTCGAGTCGAGTGGATCGACCGCTGGGTAGATACCCAGGGAAGCGATGTCACGGGACAGAACGACGGTGGCGTCCAAGTGGGCGAAGGTGGTGGCTGGCGACGGGTCGGTCAAGTCATCCGCAGGTACGTATACCGCTTGGATCGAGGTGATCGAACCTTCCTTGGTCGAAGTGATACGTTCTTGCAGAACGCCCATCTCTTCAGCCAGGGTCGGCTGGTAGCCTACTGCCGAAGGCATACGACCCAGCAGTGCGGATACTTCAGTACCGGCCAGGGTGTAACGGTAGATGTTGTCGACGAACAGCAGAACGTCGTTACCTTCGTCACGGAACTTCTCGGCCATGGTCAGGCCGGTCAGTGCCACGCGCAGACGGTTTCCCGGCGGCTCGTTCATCTGACCGTAAACCAGTGCCACTTTGTCCAGAACGTTGGAGTCCTTCATCTCGTGGTAGAAGTCGTTACCCTCACGGGTACGCTCGCCCACACCGGCGAACACGGAATAACCGCTGTGCTCGATGGCGATGTTACGGATCAGTTCCATCATGTTTACGGTCTTGCCTACACCGGCACCACCGAACAGACCGACTTTACCGCCTTTGGCGAACGGGCAAACCAGGTCGATAACCTTGATGCCGGTTTCCAGCAGGTCGTTGCCGCCCGCTTGTTCGGCGAACGAAGGTGCTGGACGGTGAATGCCCCAGCGCTCTTCGGTGTCGATCGGACCGGCTTCGTCAATCGGGTTGCCCAGTACGTCCATGATCCGGCCCAGGGTCGCTTTACCGACCGGTACGGAAATGGCTGCGCCAGAGTCGATAACGTCCAGACCGCGCTTCAAGCCTTCGGTGGAGCCCATCGCAATGGTACGAACTACGCCGTCGCCCAGCTGCTGCTGAACTTCAAGAGTAGTGTCCGCGCCTTGTACTTTCAGCGCGTTGTAGATACTCGGTACGCTGTCGCGTGGGAATTCCACGTCGATAACGGCGCCGATGATTTGAACGATACGTCCGCTACTCATAGCTGGATCCTCTGAATATTTGAACCGTTAAACCGCGGCAGCGCCGCCGACGATTTCCGAGATCTCTTGGGTGATCGCAGCCTGACGCGCCTTGTTGTAGATCAGCTGCAAATCGCTGATCAGATCACCGGCGTTATCGGTAGCGTTTTTCATCGCGATCATCCGCGCCGCTTGTTCAGCTGCGTTGTTCTCGACCACCGCCTGGTACACCTGCGACTCCACGTAGCGCACCATCAAGCCATCAAGCAGCTCTTTGGCGTCTGGTTCGTAGAGGTAGTCCCAGTGGTGCTTGAGTTCCTGATCCGGAGTCGCCACCAGTGGAATCAATTGCTCCACGGTTGGCTGCTGGGTCATGGTGTTGATGAATTTGTTGGATACCACGGACAGGCGGTCAATCCGGCCTTCCAGGTACGCATCCAGCATCACCTTCACACTGCCGATCAAATCATTGATCGACGGCTCTTCACCCAGGTGGCTGATAGCTGCAACGACGTTACCGCCGAAGTTGCGGAAAAAGGCCGCACCCTTGCTACCCACAACACACAGATCGATCTCGACGCCGTTTTCGCGGTTTACCGCCATGTCCTTGACCAGGGCCTTGAACAGGTTGGTATTCAGACCACCGCACAAACCACGGTCACTGCTCACGACGACATAACCCACGCGCTTGACGGCGCGCTCGATCATGAAGGGATGGCGGTATTCCGGGTTGGCGTTGGCCAGATGCCCAATTACCTGGCGGATACGCTCCGCATAAGGACGGCTAGCAGCCATGCGCATTTGTGCCTTGCGCATTTTGCTGACCGCCACTTTTTCCATGGCGCTGGTAATCTTTTGCGTGCTTTTGATGCTCGCAATCTTACTGCGAATCTCTTTTGCGCCTGCCATGTAACACCTATCAGGTTAGCAAGCGGGAGCCTTGCGGCTCCCGCTGCGGCTTACCAGGTTTGGGTGGCCTTGAACTTCTCGATACCGGCTTTCATGCCAGCGTCGATATCGTCATTGAAGTCACCCTTCACGTTGATCTTCGCCATCAATTCGGCGTGATCGCGGTTGAAGTAAGCAATCAGCGCTTGTTCAAAGCTGCCGACCTTGGCGATTTCAACGTCGGTCAGGAACCCACGCTCAGCGGCATACAGCGACAACGCCATGTCAGCGATCGACATCGGGGCGTATTGCTTCTGCTTCATCAGCTCGGTAACGCGCTGACCATGCTCAAGTTGCTTACGGGTCGCTTCGTCCAGGTCAGAAGCGAACTGGGCGAATGCCGCCAGTTCACGGTACTGAGCCAGAGCGGTACGGATACCACCGGAGAGCTTCTTGATGATCTTGGTCTGAGCGGCACCACCCACACGGGATACCGAAACACCGGCGTTCACTGCAGGACGGATCCCGGAGTTGAACATCGCCGATTCCAGGAAGATCTGACCGTCGGTGATGGAAATCACGTTGGTCGGAACGAACGCGGAAACGTCGCCAGCCTGGGTTTCGATGATCGGCAGTGCGGTCAGGGAACCGGTTTTGCCGGTCACTGCGCCGTTGGTGAACTTCTCTACATACTCTTCCGAAACGCGGGATGCGCGCTCCAGCAGACGGGAGTGGAGATAGAACACATCGCCTGGGTAGGCTTCACGGCCTGGTGGACGGCGCAGCAGCAGGGAAATCTGGCGGTAAGCCACTGCTTGCTTGGACAGATCGTCATAAACGATCAGCGCGTCTTCACCGCGGTCGCGGAAGAATTCACCCATGGTGCAACCGGAGTACGGAGCCAGGAATTGCAGCGCAGGAGATTCCGAAGCACTGGCAGCCACGATGATCGTGTTGGCCAGGGCGCCGTTTTCTTCCAGCTTGCGAACCACGTTGGCAATGGTCGATTGCTTCTGACCAATGGCAACGTAGACGCAGAAAATGCCGCTGTTCTTCTGGTTGATGATCGCGTCGATCGCCAGGGCGGTTTTACCGATCTGACGGTCACCGATAATCAGCTCACGCTGGCCACGGCCGACCGGGATCATGGCATCGACAGCCTTGTAGCCAGTCTGTACAGGCTGGTCTACCGACTTACGCCAGATCACGCCTGGAGCAACCTTCTCGACCGCGTCGGTCTCGGTGTTGCCCAGTGGACCTTTGCCGTCAACAGGGTTACCCAGTGCGTCGACAACGCGACCCAGCAGTTCCTTGCCAACCGGAACCTCCAGGATGCGGCCGGTGCACTTGGCGCTCATGCCTTCAGCCAGACTGGTGTACGCGCCCAATACAACGGCACCTACGGAGTCTTGCTCCAGGTTGAGGGCCATACCGTAGACGCCGCCCGGAAACTCGATCATCTCGCCGTACATGACGTCGGCCAGACCGTGAATCCGCACGATGCCGTCAGATACGCTGACGACAGTGCCTTCGTTACGGGCTTGGGAGGTCACATCGAGCTTGTCGATGCGGCCCTTGATAATTTCACTTATTTCGGAAGGATTGAGTTGCTGCATTGCTCTGCTGCCCCTTCAAACTCAAGATTTCAATGCTTCGGCAAGTTTCGCGATTTTGCCGCGAATCGAGCCATCGATAACCAGGTCGCCGGCGCGGATGACGACACCACCAATCAGGGATGCGTCCTCCGTAGCTTGCAGGCGCACTTCCCGATTGAGTCGTGCACTGAGAACCTTGGCGAGTTTGTCTTGCTGTTCTTGGTTCAATGCAAAAGCACTGGTCACTTCAACGTCTACCGATTTCTCTGCTTCGGCCTTGTACAGGTCGAACAGAGCGGCAATCTCCGGCAGAAGCGGGAGACGGTCGTTTTCGGCAACGACATTGATGAAGTTCTGCACTTTCACATCAAACTTGTCGCCGCACACTTCAATAAAAGTGGCGGCCTTGTCTGCGCTCGTCAGGCGCGGGGCCTTGAGCACGCGCTGCATGGTGTCGTCTTGCGACACTGCTGCAGCCAGGCCGAGCATGGCTGACCAAGAGGCCAGCTGCTGGTGGGCCTGGGCGTGCTCGAAGGCTGCCTTAGCGTAAGGTCGGGCCAACGTGGTCAGTTCTGCCATGATCGCCCTCGCTTAAATTTCAGCAGCCAGTTTGTTAACCAGCTCCGCGTGCGCGTTTTGATCGATTGTGGCACCCAGGATCTTCTCGGCACCGCCGACCGCCAGAGCACCCAGTTGGGCACGCAGCGCGTCTTTGACGCCGTTCAGTTCCTGTTCGATCTCGGCATGAGCCGAAGCCTTCACACGGTCAGCTTCGACGCGGGCTTTTTCAACAGCCTCTTCGACGATCTGGTTGCCGCGCTTCTTGGCTTGCTCAATGATTTCAGCTGCCTGTGCTTTAGCATCGCGCAGTTGATGACCCACTTTCTCTTGGGCCAACTCCAGGTCGCGAGCTGCACGGCTGGCAGCGTCCAAACCATCCGCGATCTTCTTCTGACGTTCGTGCAAAGCCGCGATGACCGGAGGCCACACGAACTTCATGCAAAACACTACAAAAATGAAGAACGCAACGGATTGGCCAATCAGGGTTGCATTAATGTTCACGCCAACACCTCGCTCATTCGTTGTCCATCACCCCAATCAACTCGAAAATTCGAGTGATCAGCCAGCGAGTTGACCAACGAAGGGGTTCGCGAAGGTGAAGAACAGAGCGATACCAACGCCGATCATGGTCACGGCGTCGAGCAGGCCGGCGACGATGAACATTTTAACTTGCAGCATTGGGACCATTTCTGGCTGACGCGCTGCGCCTTCCAGGAACTTGCCGCCCAGCAGGCCGAAACCAATGGCAGTACCCAGGGCGCCCAGGCCGATCAACAGTGCAACAGCGATAGCGGTTAGACCAACTACAGTTTCCATCTTTCCTCCCGACTTTTACGTCGTATGGTTTAGGTTTTTTAGATTTTAAAGCGGTAAAACAAATCGTTTCATAGCCCGCTAGGGCCCACCTTCCCGTTTGAGCGGGAAGGACATCAGACTAGTCGAGACTGGTCTTAATGGTTCTCTTCGTGCGCCATCGACAGGTAGACGATGGTCAGCATCATGAAGATAAAGGCCTGCAGGGTGATGATCAGGATGTGGAACACAGCCCACGCCCACTGCAGAACAATGCCCAGGCCGCTAAGCCAGAGCAGGCCGCTGCCGAACATCACAGCGATCAGAATGAACACCAGCTCGCCGGCATACATGTTGCCGAACAGTCGCAGGGCCAGGGAAATCGGCTTGGCCACCAGGGTCACGAATTCCAGCAGGAAGTTGACCGGGATCAGCAGGGCTTGAACGAAGATGTTCTTGCTGCCGAACGGGTGCAGGGTCAGCTCGCCGATGAAACCGCCGATGCCCTTGACCTTGATGCTGTAGAAAATGATCAGCGCGAACACCGACAGGGCCATGCCCAGGGTAGCGTTCGGGTCAGTGGTCGATACGGCACGGAATGGAATGTGCGCGTCGCCGGAGATCAGGATGGCCAACTGAGGAATCCAGTCGACCGGGATCAGGTCGACGGCGTTCATCAGGAACACCCAGACGAAGATGGTCAGCGCCAGCGGTGCGATCACCGGGCTACGGCCATGGAAGCTGTCTTTCACGCTGCCATCGACGAATTCGACCAATACTTCAACAAAGTTCTGCAACGCACCTGGCTGACCGGAAGTCGCCTTCTTTGCCGCCATGCGGAAAATCAGGACGAAGATCAGACCCAATGCGACCGACCACCCCAGAGTATCCAGGTGGAAAGCCCAGAAACCCATTTCCTTGGCTTCTGCTGCGGTGTGGGCAAAGCCCCAGCCGCCGTTGGGAAGCTGACCGAAAGTCAGGTTCTGCAAGTGGTGCTGGATATAGCCCGAAGCGGTTGTTTCTGCCATGGTTGCCTCAAACGCCCTAAGGTTTCGAAAGTCTTGTTTTCATCAGCAGGGGAGCGAACCAGCTGACCAGTTGGGTCAACACGAAGACGCCGAATACAGCCAGCGGCGCCAATGGCTTCACACCTGCAAAGGTCAGTGCAAACAGCACTGCCGTCAAAATCAGTTTCCCCGCCTCGCCGGCGTAAAAAGACCGGACGATAGCCTGGGCTGCTCGGGCGCCGGAAAACCGAAAGGCCCTGTGAGCAAAATACATATTGGGCAGCAAGGCTATCAGGCCTCCGCAAAGTCCTGAATACCCGGCTACGACTCCATGCCCATACCAAAGCGCCAACGCGGCGATCAGCAGGATGACAAACTGAGCCAATAAAACCGGGAAAACGGCCAAGCGATGGAACGGCAACGTGTTTGGCGTGCGGGTTTCCATCACTCTTGCTCCTCAATGGTCGGCTGCCGGAAATCAATAACTTGGCATAATTTGTGCCGACAAAATGCGCGCAGAGTATAGGGGCGGTTCAGCCCCTATTCAACTGCCGGGTAGTGATTTCCGATCACGCGCTACATAAGCAAATGTTTCAGCGGATGTGGGCAAGGACGCCCTGAAGCTCATCGAGGGAGTTATACCCGATGACCAATTGGCCTTTACCTTTCTTGCCATGGCGAATTTGCACCGCAGAGCCCAGGCGCTCGGCAAGGCGCTGCTCCAGACGCGCGATATCCGGATCAGGTTTGGCGGCTTCGACCGGAGCAGGTTTACCGCTGAGCCACTGGCGAACCAGGGCCTCTGTCTGACGAACGGTCAGACCGCGTGCGACAACGTGTCGCGCCCCTTCAACCTGTTGATTTTCCGGCAAACCGAGCAAGGCTCGAGCGTGGCCCATCTCCAGGTCGCCATGGGACAACATGGTCTTGATGACTTCCGGCAAAGCGATCAGGCGCAGCAGGTTCGATACCGTCACGCGGGACTTACCCACAGCGTCGGCCACTTGTTGCTGCGTCAGCTGGAATTCCTGCTGCAAACGCTGCAAGGCAATCGCTTCTTCGACAGGGTTGAGGTCTTCGCGCTGGATGTTCTCGATCAGCGCCATGGCGATGGCGGTTTCATCCGGCACATCGCGCACCATGGCCGGGATGGTCTCCTTGCCGGCCTGCTGGCTCGCGCGCCAGCGGCGTTCGCCGGCGATGATTTCAAAGCGGCCGCCACCGATGGGGCGCACCACGATCGGCTGCATCACGCCCTGAGCCTTGATCGAATTGGCCAGTTCTTCCAGTGCCTGGGGGTCCATGTCCCGGCGTGGCTGGTACTTGCCGCGCTGGATCAGGTCCAACGGCAGGTGTTGCAGCTCGCGCTCGTCGGCCTGCACCGCTTGTTCTTCAAGCGATGTGACGGTCGGACCACTCAACAGTGCATCCAGTCCACGTCCGAGACCTCGTTTCTTGACGGCCATGGGGATTCCTTAAGTTGGCTGGGCGGCTGGGGTGCGTGAATTGCGGCGCTGACGACGGACCATCTCACCGGCCAGCGCCAGGTAGGCGATGGCACCCCGCGAAGTCTTGTCGTACGCCAGCGCGGGCATGCCGTAGCTCGGCGCTTCGGCCAAGCGGATGTTACGCGGAATCACCGTGTCGTAGAGCTGATCGCCAAAGTGTTCCTTGAGCTGCGCCGACACATCGTTCATCAGGCTCAGGCGCGGGTCGTACATGGTCCGCAGCAAGCCCTCGATCTGCAGGTTCGGGTTGAGCAGCTCGGCGATACGCTTGATGTTATCCACAAGGTCGCTCAAGCCTTCCAGGGCAAAATACTCGCACTGCATGGGGATGATCACCCCATCGGCGGCCACCAAAGCATTGAGCGTGAGCATCGACAGCGACGGCGGGCAGTCGATCAAAATGTAATCGTAGTTGTCGCGGATCGGCGCCAGGGCGCTGCGCAGACGGCTTTCTTTCATCTGCATTTCCAGCAGCACCACTTCCGCCGCAGTCAAATCGCGGTTGGCCGGCAGCAGTTGATAACCGCCGTGTTCGGAGAAGTGCATGGCCTGGCCCAGGTCACACTCGCCAATCAGCAAGTCGTAGACCGAGTTTTCCAGGCCATGTTTATCCACACCGCTGCCCATGGTGGCGTTGCCCTGTGGATCGAGGTCGATCAACAGCACCCGGCGCTTGGTCGCGACCAGGGATGCTGCGAGGTTGATACAGGTGGTGGTTTTGCCCACGCCACCTTTCTGGTTCGCTATCGCGAATACCTTAGCCATTCTTGCTTGTGTTCCCAATCATGCCGTGCGGCGCAGTATCAGCAGATGGCGTTGGCCTTGGCAACCGGGTACGGCCAAGGCGTGTTCGCTATCGAGGTGGAAGTCTGCCGGCAATGCTAACAGCTCATCGCTTGGATGGACGCCCTTCATTGCCAGCCAGCGGGTGTCGAGGTCGCCCAGGTGGCGAGTCCAGTTGCTGAAGTTCTCCATGCTGCTGAACGCCCGGGAAACAATGCCGTTGAAAGGCTGATCAGGCGTGAAGGCTTCAACGCGGCTGTGGATAACCTGCAGGTTGTCCAGCTTGAGCTCAAGTTTGACCTGGGTCAGGAAGCGGGTTTTCTTGCCGTTGCTGTCCAGACAGGTGACCTGCGACTCAGGGAACAGGATGGCCAGCGGAATGCCAGGCATGCCGCCGCCACTGCCCACATCGAGCCAACGGCCGTTGTCGATGAATGGCATCACGCTCAGGCTGTCGAGCAAGTGACGGGAAACCATTTCGTCCGGATCACGCACTGCCGTCAGGTTGTAGGCCTTGTTCCATTTGATTAACAGGGCCAGGTAGCCCAGCAGCAATTCCTGCTGGGCCTCGCTCAGTTCGACGCCCAACTGGCGCGCCCCTGTGGATAACTCTTCGGCATGTTGCGAGGTGACCAACGAACTCAAGCGCTTTGCTCCAACTGACGGCCCGCGCCGCGTTTTTTCAAATGAATCATCAGCAGCGAGATGGCCGCCGGGGTAACGCCAGGGATACGTGAAGCCTGGCCCAGGGTTTCCGGCCGGGTTATCCCCAGCTTGCTTTGAATTTCCTTCGACAGCCCGGAAATACCGGTGTAGTCGATATCCACAGGCAACTTGGTGTCTTCACTGGCGCGCAGGCGGGCGATTTCGTCCTGCTGGCGGTCAATGTATCCGGCGTATTTGGTCTTGATCTCGACCTGCTCGGCGACCTGTGGGTCTTCTGCGCCGTGGCCCGTCACTTCGACCAGGCCGGCGTAATCGATTTCCGGACGCGACAGCAGGTTCAGCAAGTTGTATTCGTGGGTCAGCGGCGTGCCGAATTTTTCCGCAATCGCATCGCCCTGCTCGGTGCCCGGGCGAACCCACGTGCTTTTCAGGCGCTGCTCTTCCAGCGCAATGCTTTCGCGTTTTTTGCAGAAGGCTTCCCAACGCGCGTCATCGACCAGGCCCAGCTCGCGGCCTTTTTCGGTCAGGCGCAAGTCGGCGTTGTCTTCACGCAGGATCAGGCGATATTCCGCACGTGACGTGAACATCCGGTACGGTTCCTGGGTGCCCAGCGTAATCAGATCATCGACCAATACGCCGATATACGCCTCGTCACGACGCGGGCACCAGCTGTCTTTGCCCTGCGCGCGCAGTGCGGCGTTGGTCCCGGCCAACAAACCCTGGGCGCCGGCTTCTTCGTAACCGGTGGTACCGTTGATTTGCCCGGCGAAGAACAGACCGCCGATCACTTTGGTTTCGAGGCTGTATTTCAGGTCGCGCGGATCGAAGTAGTCGTACTCGATGGCGTAACCCGGACGCACGATGTGCGCGTTTTCCATGCCGCGAATCGATTGCACGATCTGGATCTGCACGTCGAACGGCAAGGAAGTGGAAATCCCGTTCGGGTACAGCTCGTGGGTGGTCAGGCCTTCCGGCTCGATGAAGACCTGGTGGCTTTCCTTGTCGGCAAAGCGGTGGATCTTGTCTTCGATCGATGGGCAATAACGCGGACCAATGCCTTCGATCACCCCGGAATACATCGGTGAACGGTCGAGGTTCGCTGCGATGATTTCGTGCGTGCGCGCATTAGTGTGCGTGATCCAGCAACTGACCTGTTTGGGGTGCTGCGCTTTGGACCCCATGAACGACATGACCGGAATGGGCGTATCGCCGGCCTGCTCGGTCATCACCGAGAAATCCACGGAACGCCCGTCGATACGCGGCGGAGTCCCGGTTTTCAAGCGGCCGACGCGCAGCGGCAATTCACGCAAGCGCTTTGCCAGGGCAATCGACGGCGGGTCACCGGCGCGGCCACCGGAATAGTTCTGCATACCGATGTGGATCAGTCCGCCGAGGAACGTACCGGTGGTCAACACCACGGATTCTGCGTGGAACCGCAGGCCCATTTGCGTGACGACACCGCGTACCTGGTCCTGCTCGACGATCAGGTCATCCGCGGCTTGTTGAAATATCCACAGGTTCGGCTGGTTTTCCAGGGTTTCGCGGACCGCGGCTTTGTACAGGATGCGGTCGGCCTGTGCCCGGGTAGCACGTACGGCTGGGCCTTTACGGCTGTTGAGCACGCGAAACTGGATGCCACCTTTGTCGGTAGCCATGGCCATCGCACCGCCCAGGGCATCGATTTCCTTGACCAGATGGCTTTTGCCGATCCCACCGATGGCGGGGTTGCAACTCATCGCACCGAGGGTTTCCACGTTATGCGTCAGCAACAGGGTTTTGACGCCCATGCGTGCTGACGCCAGTGCTGCCTCGGTACCGGCATGACCGCCGCCGATGACGATCACTTCAAAACGGGAAGGGAAATCCACCACGCACCTCGTGCCTGCTTATGTAGGTAATCAGGAATTGTCTGTTGAAAGAGTTTTGGAGCAATGGCGGCAAGTATAGGGACTTAGGCCTTCCTAAAGAACCCTTTGCACAAAATTTAACCAGCTGTGGATGAATCACAGACAATAGAAATTAAAAGAGAGAAATTTATTAAATCTTTGTTTTTATGTTTATTTCTACTGAGCACCTTTTCTGTGGATAGATCTCCACAGACCTTTATCTACAATGTGTACAGCAATTCAAAACTCTGTGGTCATGTGCCAATGAGGGGCTTGGATAAGTGCCCTAAGCCTGTGGATTAAACAAGTGGTTATCCACAGAGGGGTTTTTACTCAGGTTTTAAGGCCTGTTATCAACTGGGCACAGGCTGGGTTATTCACAGGGCTTAATCCACAGAAATGAACGAACCTGGCCAAGTCACACCCGTCGCTAAGCCGCCCCCAAGCCAAAAACTGGGTAGAGGCTGGGGCAAAAAAGAGATCTATTGTGAGAAAACGCCGACACAGTTAATAATAGCTATTATCATTAAGCCGCCTTGCCATCCCTTATGTCCCCTCCTTCACACACAACTGCGGTCCAGCACATCTACGAGCAACACCATTCCTGGTTGCATGGGTGGCTCAAAGGAAAGCTGCATAACGCCTGCGATGCGGCCGATGTGGCGCACGATACGTTCGTGCGTATTCTGGGTGGGCGGCATGCGGCGCAGATCGTTGAGCCGAGGGATTACCTGGCGACTATCGCCCGGGGCCTGGTGATTGACCGTTACCGTCGACACGCCATCGAGCGTGCGTACCGGCAGACCTTGGCTGAACGCCCTGAAGCCACCGCCATCAGTGAAGAAGACAAGGCCGTCATTCTCGAGACGCTGGTGGCTGTGGATAAAGCCTTGTGCGGACTGGGTGAGCGTGCCTGGCGGATATTCATACTCTCGCAGCTCGAGGGGCTGACTTATCAACAGATCGCCGATCAACTGCAGGTTTCGCTGACCACGGTGAAGAAGCACATGATTCGTGCATTGACTGAGTGCGCACTGATCATGGCCAGCCCGTAATGGCCATTCCTGATCGCAAGACCTTCGAAGCCGCTGCCAGTTGGTATGTGCAGTTTCAGTCACAGGCCCCATCAGCCGCCGAACGCCAAGCCTGGCAACAATGGCTCAAGGGTGATCCCTCCCACCAGGCGGCATGGAACCAGATGGAGCAGTTGCAGCGGAATCTCGGTGCGCTGCCACCGGATTTGTCTCGCCGCGCGTTATCGACCACGCAGCAGCGGCGGCAGGTACTGAAGTGGATGCTGGTACTGGGTGGTACCGGTTATCTGGGGTGGAATGTTCAGCAACACACGTCACTGGGCAATCTCTGGGCCGACTACAAGACGTCGGTAGGCGAACGCCGGCATGTCGAATTGGCCGACGGTACGCGGGTTGATCTCAATACCAACACAGCAATTGACGTGGTATTCGACGGGCATCAACGCTTGATCCGCCTACATGAAGGGGAAGTACTTATCCACACCGGCAAATCAGGTGTGCAACTGCCCTTTTATGTCGAGACACGCCAAGGTCGAGTCCAGGCTTTGGGCACCCGGTTTACCGTACGCCAATTGCGGGATGCCACCCGGGTCGGCGTTCTGGAAGACCGGGTGAGTGTGGCGCCTGGTGACCGGCCCGACCACGTCCGGCTGCTCGGTGCCGGTGAAAGCGCTGATTTTAATCGCCAAGGCGTAGGACCGAACCAGAAGTATCGCGCATCCCAGGCTGCCTGGATCGATGGCCAACTGATCGTGCTGGACGCCCGGCTCGGGGATGTGATCAGTGAGCTTGCGCGCTATCGCCCAGGCGTACTGCAATGCGATGCCGCTTCGGCAGGCCTGCGTGTTTCCGGGACCTTGCGCCTGGACTCTTCCGATGCCGTGCTCGCCAACCTGCAGGCCACCTTGCCGATCCAGGTGAGGTATTTCACCCGGTATTGGGTTTCGGTGAAGCGAATCGGCTGATCGCAAAAAAATATCCACAAAGGGGGTTATCTTTTTTTTGCCTGGCACGGCCCTCCAGGTAATTACGACGCAACCTTCAGGGCTAACCCACCTATGCGCCTTCGCACCCAGTTTCGCCAACGACTTTCCTGCCACGGCATCACCTGCAGCCTGCTGCTCGGCACGGCGGCCATGGCCGGCATCCCCCTTACAAACGAGGCCATGGCGGCGAGCGCCGTGCAGCACTACGCTATTGCCGCCGGGCCGCTGGATAGGGCGTTGAGCCAATTCGCCGCCAAGGCAAACGTGATTCTGTCGTTCTCCCCCCAACAAACCGCGAGTTTGCACACGCCAGGGCTGGAAGGTGACTATTCGGTGGACCAGGGGTTTGCATGGCTGCTGCAAAATTCCGGGTTGCAGGCTGTGGCGCAGGCGCCCGGCAGCTATGTCCTGCAGGCCGTTCCTGCGGGCGAGCTGACACTCGCGCCTACCACTGTAAGTACTTATCAACAGGGCGGTTTCAATCAGGAGATTGCCGGGGATATCGGCTATAAGGCGCAGAACAGCCGGATTGGCACCAAGACCAGCACGCCTTTGTCGGAAACACCCCGCTCGGTCTCGGTGGTCACCGGCCAGCGCATCAAGGACCAGAAGTCTCAGACGCTGACTGAGGTATTGGGTTATGTGCCGGGTATCTTCGCGCCTCCTTTTGCCGCCGGCGACGGGCTTGCGGGGGATTTGTTCTTCATTCGCGGTTTCAATGCCACGGATTATGGCTACGGTCTGCTGCGTGATGGCCTACGTGTACAAGGCAATCGGTATGACACCACCAGCGAGCCCTATGGCCTGGAACGGGTCGAGATCTTCCGGGGACCCTCCTCCCTGCTTTACGGTGAGAACGCGCCCGGCGGATTGGTCAACCTGGTGAGCAAACACCCTACCGCCACGCCCCAGGGCGAGGTTCAGCTGGGGTATGGTTCAAACAACCGGCGCCAGGTGGGTGTGGATATCTCGGGTCCGCTCAACGACAGCAATAACATTCTGGGACGGTTAGTGATGCTCGGCCGCAAATCGGACACGCAAACCGACCATGTTCCGGATGATCGTCTTTACATCGCCCCTTCCCTCACCCTGAATTTCGACGACTACAACACCCTCACCCTGTTGGCCAACTACCAGAAGGACCACACCAACCTGGAGCTTGGTTTGCCGGCGGCGGGCACCTTGCTTGCCAATCCAAACGGCAAACTGTCCAAGCACACCATGCTGGGTAACCCGGATTGGAACACCTTCGAACGGGAATCCTGGAGCACCGGCTACGAATTCAGCCACAGTTTTAATGATGATTGGCAGTTCCGCCAGAACTCGCGCTATATGCAGTCACGCATCAACCGCCATGAAACCTGGCCTGGAGCCCTGAATAATCGCGGCTTCGGCACTCAACTGAACATGACCGCCTACGACCGCTATAACCAGTCGATGGTCTACTCTCTGGATAACCAGTTGGAAGGCAAATTCCAGCTCGGCGCGCTGGAAAATACCCTGCTGTTCGGCGCCAGTTATGACCGGACCTCTTTCAGTCAGGACTGGAACGCAGGCTCTGCCGGCACCATCAATGTGTATAACCCGGTTTATTTGCGTGACCCGCTTACGCCAGTCGCGGTGCAAAACACCCTGCTCGAGCAGCAGATGAAAGGCGTCTATGCACAGGTCCAGAGCAAGTATGACCACTGGCTGTTTTTGCTAGGCGGTCGTCAGGACTGGGTCGACAGTGATTTTCGCGACAAGGTGAACAAAGCCGCCAACACCGGCTCCGAAGACCGGAAATTCACGTATCAGGGCGGGGTGATGTACCAGTTCGACAACGGCCTGACGCCGTATGTCAGCTATTCCACGGCGTTTGTCCCGGTGCAGCAGATCTCCAATGCCGGTGCGCCGTTGAAGCCCATCACCAGCAGCCAGTATGAAGTGGGCGTGAAGTACGAGCCGATCGGCTGGGATACGGCGATGACCGTGTCGGTGTATGACCTGCGCAAGAACGACGATACCTATCTCGATGCCACCACCAATAGCTATCGCCAAGTCGGAGAAAGCCGAGCCAAGGGCGTGGAAGTCGAGGTGAACAGCACCATCACGCCAAACCTGAACCTGACCGCGGCCTACACCTACACTGACGCTCGGATCACCAAGGACTCGGCTACATCGCTGGTCGAAGGGCATCAGATGACAGGCGTACCGCGGAACCAGGCGTCGGCGTGGGGCAAGTACCGTTTCCTCGACGGGCAGCTTAAAGGTTTGTCCGTGGGCGGCGGTGTGCGTTACTTCGACAGTACTTTTTCTTACACCGCCCCGACGCTTTACGGGAAGTTGGACGCAGGAAGTGTCACCTTGGTGGATGCGGCCGTCGGCTATCAGATCGACAAACATTGGTCGGTCGACCTGAATGCCAAGAACCTCTTCGACAAGGAATACGTGTCTGGTTGCAACGACGCGGGGCGTTGCTATTGGGGCGACAGCCGTACCCTGCTCGGTACGGTGTCCTACAAATGGTAAGGTGCTGTGGATAACTCGGCTATTTGCCGATGCAGAAGCTGGAAAAGATGCGTCCCAACAAATCATCGGAGCTGAATGCTCCGGTGATCTCGCCCAACAACTGCTGCGCCTGACGTAAATCCTCAGCCAGCAGCTCCCCAGCCCCCGCCAGGGTCAATTGCGCTCGACCGTGCTCCAACGCTGCGCTCGCATGGCGTAACGCCTCCAGGTGCCTGCGGCGTGCACTGAAGCTGCTTTCCGAGGTCTGCTCGTAGCCCATGCACGCCTTGAGGTGCTCGCGCAGCAATTCCAGGCCATTTCCCGCCGACTTGGCGCTGAGGCTCAGGGTGACGTGGCCATCCGCGCTGGTTTGCATGTCAATGGCTTCGCCTGTCAGGTCGGCTTTATTGCGGATCAAGGTGACTTTGGCCGGGTCCGGCCGTTGCTCCAGGAATTCCGGCCACAGGGCAAAAGGATCCACCGCCTCGGGTGCGGTGGCGTCCACCACCAGCAGCACACGATCGGCTTCGCCGATGGCTTTGAGCGCGCGCTCTACGCCGATTTTCTCCACTTGGTCTTCGGTATCGCGCAAACCGGCGGTGTCGACCACGTGCAGGGGCATGCCATCTATGTGGATATGTTCGCGCAATATATCGCGGGTGTGCCGGCAATCTCAGTGACGATGGCGGCTTCACGTCCGGCCAGCGCATTGAGCAAGCTGGATTTGCCTGCATTGGGTCGCCCTGCGATCACCACCGTCATACCGTCACGCAGCAAGGCACCCTGTCCGGCTTCACGCAGTACTGTGGATAACTCGTCGCGTACTTTATCCAGCATCGCCAGTACATGGCCATCGGCCAGGAAGTCGATTTCTTCCTCGGGAAAATCTATCGCTGCCTCCACATAAATGCGCAGGCTGATCAATTGCTCGGTCAAGTTATGCACACGCAGTGAGAACGCGCCCTGCAGCGAACGCAGTGCATTGCGTGCCGCCTGTGCGGAACTGGCTTCAATCAAGTCGGCAATGGCCTCGGCCTGGGCCAGGTCGAGCTTGTCATTCAAAAACGCCCGTTCACTGAACTCCCCTGGCCGGGCCAGGCGACAGCCCAATTGCAAGCAGCGTTGCAGCAGCATATCCAACACAACGGGGCCGCCATGCCCCTGCAATTCCAGGACATCTTCGCCGGTAAACGAGTTCGGCCCCGGGAAATAAATAGCCAGGCCTTCGTCCAGCACACTGTGGTCAGCATCCAGGAACTGCCCGTAATGGGCGTAGCGTGGCTTCAACTCACGGCCACTGATGGCCTTGGCTGCCATGCCCGCAAGCGGCCCGGAAATTCTAACGATACCGACACCGCCGCGACCTTGAGCGGTAGCGACAGCAGCGATGGTTTCACGAGGAGCGCTCATCAGCAGGATCCGGAATAAAAGTGACGGAAAGCAAAACGCCCCACTAGGGGGCGTCTTGAGTGGTGACCCACAGGGTAATTTACGCCGCGGCTTTTGCGGTAGCCGCTTCGATCTTACGTGTGATGTACCACTGTTGAGAGATCGACAACACGTTGTTGACCACCCAGTACAGCACCAGGCCCGCTGGGAACCACAGGAAGAAGAAGGTGAAGATGATTGGCATCATTTTCATTACCTTGGCCTGCATCGGGTCCGGCGGAGTCGGGTTCAGACGCTGCTGGATGAACATGGTCGCGCCCATGATGATCGGCAGGATAAAGAACGGGTCTTTGATCGACAAGTCGGTTATCCACAGCATGAACGGTGCCTGGCGCATTTCCACGCTTTCCAGGAGTACCCAGTACAGCGACAGGAACACCGGCATCTGTACAAGAATCGGCAAGCACCCACCCAGCGGGTTGATCTTCTCTTTCTTGTACAGCTCCATCATGGCCTGGGACATTTTCTGCCGGTCATCGCCATGTTGCTCTTTCAACGCCGCCAGTTTCGGCGCCACGGCACGCATGCGCGCCATCGACTTGTAGCTGGCCGCCGACAGTGGGAAGAAGATCCCCTTGATCAGCATGGTCAGGAAGATGATCGAGAAGCCCCAGTTACCGACGATGCTGTGGATATGTTGCAGCAGCCAGAAGATCGGCTGGGCAATGAACCACAGGAAGCCGTAGTCCACCGTCAATTCAAGACCAGGGGACAACTCTTTCAATACGGCTTGGCTTTTCGGGCCGGCGTACAGGGTAGCGCTGGTTTCCGCCTTGGCACCCGGTGCGACGGTCAACGACGGGCCAGTAAAGCCAATGATGTAGTTGCCTTGGCTGTCCTTGCGGGTTTGAACCAGGTTGGCTTCACCCTTGTTCGGGATCCAGGCGGTCACGAAGTAGTGTTGCAGCCACGCTACCCAGCCACCTTGAACGGTTTCTTTCAGCGAGCCCTTGTCGATATCTTTCATCGACACTTTTTTGTACGGCTCGTTACTTGTCCACAGGGCTGCGCCCAGGTAAGTGGCGGTGCCGGTGGCAGTGCTGGAAGACGGATCGGAGCTGGCGTCACGCTTGAGCTGGGCAAACAGGTTGCCGCTCCAGGGTTTGTCGCTTTCGTTGTCGATCAGGTAAGTGACCTTCAAGTCGTACAAACCACGGGTGAAGCTGAAACGCTTGATGTAGTTGACGCCATCGAGGCTGAATTTCAGGTCGACGTTCAACTGGTTCTGGCCATCAGCCAGCTGATAACTCTTCTGTTCGGTCGAATAAACCGGACGACCGGCAGCACGTGCATCCGGACCGTTGGTACCGGTCAGGCCGCTCTGCGCAAGATAAGTACGTTCACCACCGTTGTCGAACAGCTGGAATGGCACATCCGGATGGTCTTGGCGACGTGGATACAGCGGCAGTTTCAACTGCGCGATATCACCACCTTGTGGGTCGATGGCCAGGTCGAGCACATCCGTTTTGACGTGGATGAGGTCTTTGTTGGTGACCACTGGGGTTTCTAACGGGGCGCGTGTCTCGCCATTCGCGCTGGGAACATCGGCACTCGCGGACGCATTGTTACCCAGCGGGGTGTCCGGAATAGCCGGCGCAGCCTGATTGGTAGCAACATTCTGAGTCGGCAGGGCAGCCTGGCCGTAGTCCTGGTTCCACTGAAGCACCAGAACATAAGCCACGATTGCCAGGGCGACGATCAGGATCGTGCGTTTAATATCCATGATTACTCGGCCATCGAAGAAGAACGGGAGGTAGGGATAGGTGGAACCGGGTCATAACCACCGGGATTCCACGGATGACAGCGACCTAAACGACGAAAGGTCAGCCAGCCACCGCGCAGAACGCCATGATTTTCTATGGCCTCCAACGCGTAGCAGGAACAACTGGGGTAGAAACGACAGTGGCTGGCCATCAGGGGACTGATGGCATAGCGATAAAACTGGATCGGAACGAGTGCCAGTTTACGCATCAGTGCTGCCTACCCCTACAGTTTCGGTGCTGGCCGCTGGAGCTGGTTTGTTGGTACGCGCCAGACGTTTCCAGAGCTTGCCGAAATGCTGAATCAATTCGGGGTTTTCTACATCACCCAAGCCTTTGCGCGCGACGATAACAATATCCCAGCCAACCAGAGTGTCCTGGTTGAGGCGAAACGATTCGCGCATCAGACGCTTGAGGCGATTGCGCTCAACGGAGAGCTTTACGCTCTTCTTGCCGATCACCAACCCGAGACGGGGGTGATCAAGATCGTTGTTACGCGCAAGGAGCAGGAGATTTTTCCCCGGAACCTTGCCGGTGGGGGAGTCAAAGACTGCCTTGAAATGCCGGGGGGTTAGCAGACGCTTTTCCCGACTGAAGTCCTGACTCACCACCAGTACCGGATTATCAAACTGCCAGACGCGCACGACCTTTGGCGCGACGACGCGACAGGACAGCACGGCCGTTCTTGGTAGCCATGCGAGCACGGAAACCGTGAGTGCGGGCGCGTTTGATGGTGCTTGGTTGGAAAGTACGTTTCATGGCGTTGTTACCTGGTTCGTCCACAACGGGCCGGAATGGCCCCCGTTTTAAGAGACCGGCGATTCTAGAGAAAGCAAGCCTCTAGGTCAATTTCCAACCAGCTTTTCCTTCAATTAGATCTTCAGGGGCTATTTGGTCTTTTTTGTGCGCCGGGCTTTTCCAGGCACGGGCATAGATATAAAAATAAAGAAGGAAGTTATTTAAAGCTTTTCTGTAAAGCTTATAAAAGCTAGGCAGGCGATCATCTGTGGATAACTGCCCTGGCGCCTTGTATCACGTGCTGTACAGAGAATGACAACACGGGGGAGAAACGGTGCTCTGCCTGTGCTGCGCTGTCGGATAAGCTGTGTGTGGAATGGCACCTTATCCACAGGCCGGTTATCAACAGACTTTCGCCCCCACTTGTGCAACGACCTCAGGGGCACTTATCCACAGAGCTTATGCACAGACTATTGGTCGACTTTATTGCCGTTAAGACGTTGATTATGGCTGGCCTGTGATCAACCTACATGTGGATAAGTGGACGGCGCGCCGCTACAATGGCGGCTGTTTTTGCCTCACCGGCTTTCAACTTAGGGGATATCCGTGTCAGTGGAACTTTGGCAGCAGTGCGTGGAGCTTTTGCGCGATGAGCTGCCTGCCCAGCAATTCAACACCTGGATCCGTCCACTACAGGTCGAAGCCGAAGGCGACGAGTTGCGTGTCTATGCGCCCAATCGTTTTGTTCTCGACTGGGTCAATGAGAAATACCTGAGCCGCGTTCTCGAATTGCTCGATGAGCACGGCAACGGCCTCGCGCCCGTGCTCTCCTTATTAATAGGCAGCAAACGTAGCTCCGCGCCTCGCGCTGCGCCGAACGCACCGTTGGCCGCAGCAGCCTCGCAGGCCCAGGCCGCCGCCGCACCGGTGACCACAGCAACTACCGTCGCGCCTGCGCCTTCGAAATCCTCGGCGCAGAAAAACGCGCCGCAGCATGAAGAGCCCTCTCGCGACAGCTTCGACCCCATGGCAGGCGCCGCCTCCCAGCAAGCACCGGTTCGCGCTGAACAGCGCACCGTGCAGGTCGAAGGCGCGCTCAAGCACACCAGTTACCTGAACCGCACGTTTACGTTCGAGAACTTTGTCGAAGGTAAATCCAACCAGTTGGCCAGGGCAGCCGCCTGGCAGGTCGCCGACAACCCGAAGCACGGTTACAACCCGCTCTTCCTTTACGGTGGCGTTGGCTTGGGTAAGACTCACTTGATGCACGCGGTGGGTAACCATCTATTAAAGAAGAACCCGAATGCCAAGGTCGTGTACCTGCACTCGGAGCGGTTCGTGGCTGACATGGTCAAGGCCTTGCAGCTCAACGCCATCAACGAGTTCAAGCGGTTCTACCGCTCGGTGGATGCTCTGCTCATCGATGACATCCAGTTCTTCGCCCGCAAGGAACGGTCGCAGGAAGAGTTTTTCCACACCTTCAATGCGCTGCTCGAAGGTGGCCAGCAGGTCATCTTGACCAGCGACCGCTACCCGAAGGAAATCGAAGGCCTGGAAGAACGCCTGAAATCGCGCTTCGGCTGGGGCTTGACCGTGGCCGTGGAGCCGCCGGAACTGGAAACCCGTGTTGCGATCCTGATGAAAAAGGCCGACCAGGCCAAAGTCGACCTGCCCCACGATGCTGCGTTCTTTATCGCGCAGCGCATTCGTTCCAACGTGCGTGAGCTGGAAGGTGCACTCAAGCGGGTTATTGCGCACTCACACTTCATGGGCCGTGACATCACCATCGAGTTGATTCGCGAATCCCTGAAGGACTTGCTGGCGTTGCAGGACAAACTGGTGAGTGTGGATAACATCCAGCGCACCGTGGCCGAGTACTACAAGATCAAAATTTCCGACCTGCTGTCCAAGCGCCGTTCGCGCTCGGTGGCACGTCCCCGTCAGGTGGCCATGGCGCTCTCCAAGGAGTTGACCAACCACAGCCTGCCGGAAATCGGCGATGTGTTCGGCGGTCGCGATCACACCACGGTTTTGCACGCCTGCCGCAAGATCAATGAACTTAAGGAATCCGACGCGGATATTCGCGAGGACTACAAGAACCTGCTGCGTACACTGACAACGTGATGACATCAGCGCAGCTTATTAAGGCAAGGGACTAGACCATGCATTTCACCATTCAACGCGAAGCCCTGTTGAAACCCCTGCAACTGGTCGCAGGCGTCGTCGAGCGCCGACAGACCTTGCCGGTGCTCTCCAACGTATTGCTGGTGGTCGAGGGGCAACAATTGTCCTTGACGGGTACCGACCTGGAAGTGGAACTGGTTGGCCGTGTGCAACTGGAAGAACCCGCCGAGCCCGGCGAGATCACCGTGCCGGCACGCAAGCTGATGGACATCTGCAAAAGCCTGCCCAACGATGCGCTGATCGACATCAAGGTTGATGACGCCAAGTTGGTGGTCAAGGCAGGCCGCAGCCGCTTCACCTTGTCCACCTTGCCGGCCAACGATTTCCCGACGGTGGAAGAAGGCCCGGGTTCGCTGACGTGCAGCCTGGAGCAGAGCAAGCTGCGTCGTTTGATCGAGCGCACCAGCTTCGCCATGGCCCAGCAGGACGTGCGTTACTACCTCAACGGCATGCTGCTGGAAGTCTCGGAAGGCATTATCCGCGCCGTGGCCACCGACGGTCACCGGCTGGCGATGTGCTCGATGCGCGCCGATATCGGTCAGCCTGACCGTCACCAGGTGATCGTGCCGCGCAAGGGTATCCTTGAGCTGGCGCGCCTGCTCACTGAGCCAGAAGGCAACGTCAGCATCGTCCTGGGTCAGCATCACATTCGTGCAACCACCGGTGAGTTCACCTTCACCTCCAAACTGGTCGACGGCAAGTTCCCGGATTACGAGCGTGTACTGCCTAAGGGCGGAGACAAGCTGGTGATCGGTGATCGTCAGGCGCTGCGTGAAGCGTTCAGCCGTACTGCGATTCTGTCCAACGAGAAGTACCGTGGCATCCGCCTGCAGCTCGCCAACGGGCAGTTGAAAATCCAGGCCAACAACCCGGAGCAAGAAGAAGCGGAAGAAGAAGTGGGCGTCGACTACAACGGTGGCTCTTTGGAAATCGGCTTCAACGTAAGCTACTTGCTGGATGTGCTGGGTGTGATGACCACCGAACAGGTTCGCCTGATTCTGTCGGACTCCAACAGCAGCGCCCTGGTGCAGGAATCCGACAACGACGACTCGGCTTACGTTGTTATGCCGATGCGCCTGTAATCATGCCCAGCAGAAGCTAGATGTCCCTTAGTCGCGTCTCGGTCACCGCGGTGCGCAATCTGCACCCGGTGACCTTCTCTCCCTCCCCTCGCATCAATATCCTCTACGGCGCCAACGGCAGTGGCAAAACCAGCGTGCTGGAGGCCATCAATCTGCTGGGGCTTGCCCGGTCCTTTCGTAGTGCTCGTTTGTTACCGGTCATCCAGTACGAGCAATTGGCGTGCACGGTGTTTGGCCAGGTCGAACTCGCAGAAGGTGGGCACAGTAGCTTGGGGATTTCACGCGATCGAGGCGGAGAGTTCCAAATTCGCATTGATGGGCAAAATGCGCGCAGTGCCGCGCAGTTGGCGGAAATCCTGCCGCTGCAGTTGATCAACCCCGACAGTTTCCGTTTGTTGGAAGGTGCACCGAAAATCCGCAGGCAATTCCTCGACTGGGGAGTGTTCCACGTGGAACCACGGTTCATGGCCACTTGGCAGCGCCTGCAGAAGGCCCTGCGGCAGCGGAACTCATGGCTGCGGCATGGTACACTTGACGCCGCTTCGCAAGCGGCCTGGGACCGTGAACTGTGCCTGGCCAGCGATGAGATAGATGACTACCGCCGCGCCTATATCAAAGCCTTGAAACCAGTCTTTGAGCAGACCTTGAGTGAGCTATTGGATCTCGAGGGGCTGACGCTGAGTTACTACCGTGGTTGGGACAAAGAACGTGAGCTGAGTGCAGTGCTCGCGACGTCCTTGCAGCGCGATCAGCAAATCGGCCATACCCAGGCCGGCCCCCAACGGGCTGATTTGCGCCTTAGGTTAGGCGCTCACAATGCTGCGGATATCTTGTCCCGTGGCCAGCAGAAGTTGGTGGTGTGTGCACTGCGGATCGCCCAGGGGCATTTGGTTAGCCAGGCGCGACGAGGTCAGTGTATTTATCTGGTGGATGACCTGCCGTCCGAACTCGACGAGCAACACCGCCGCGCGCTATGCCGCTTGTTGGAAGAATTACGCTGCCAGGTGTTCATCACCTGTGTAGATCACGAATTATTGAGGGAAGGCTGGCAGACGGAAACGCCAGTCGCTTTGTTCCACGTGGAACAAGGCCGTATCACCCAGACCCACGACCATCGGGAGTGAAGGCATGAGCGAAGAAAACACGTACGACTCGACCAGCATTAAAGTGCTGAAAGGTTTGGATGCCGTACGCAAACGTCCCGGTATGTACATTGGCGACACTGATGACGGTAGCGGTCTGCACCACATGGTGTTCGAGGTGGTCGACAACTCCATCGACGAAGCCCTGGCCGGTCACTGCGACGACATCAGCATCATCATCCACCCGGATGAGTCCATCACGGTGCGCGACAACGGTCGCGGCATTCCGGTAGACGTGCACAAAGAAGAAGGCGTGTCGGCGGCAGAGGTCATCATGACTGTGCTCCACGCTGGCGGTAAGTTCGACGACAACTCCTACAAAGTCTCCGGCGGTTTGCACGGCGTGGGTGTTTCGGTAGTGAACGCACTGTCCGAAGAGCTGATCCTGACAGTGCGCCGCAGCGGCAAGATCTGGGAGCAGACCTACGTCCACGGTGTTCCACAAGAACCGATGAAGATCGTCGGCGACAGCGAAACCACCGGTACGCAAATCCACTTCAAGCCATCGGCTGAAACCTTCAAGAATATTCACTTCAGCTGGGACATCCTGGCCAAGCGTATTCGTGAACTGTCTTTCCTCAACTCCGGTGTGGGTATCGTCCTCAAGGATGAGCGCAGCGGCAAGGAAGAGCTGTTCAAATATGAAGGCGGCTTGCGTGCGTTCGTTGAATACCTGAACACCAACAAGACTGCGGTCAACCAGGTGTTCCACTTCAACATCCAACGCGAAGACGGCATTGGCGTGGAAATCGCCCTGCAGTGGAACGACAGCTTCAACGAGAACCTGTTGTGCTTCACCAACAACATTCCACAGCGCGACGGCGGCACTCACTTGGTGGGTTTCCGTTCCGCGCTGACGCGTAACCTGAACACCTACATCGAAGCCGAAGGTCTGGCCAAGAAGCATAAGGTTGCCACTACCGGTGACGATGCACGCGAAGGCCTGACTGCGATCATCTCGGTAAAAGTGCCGGATCCGAAGTTCAGCTCCCAGACCAAAGACAAGCTCGTGTCTTCTGAAGTGAAGACCGCAGTGGAACAGGAGATGGGCAAGTACTTCTCCGACTTCCTGCTGGAGAACCCGAACGAAGCCAAGCTGGTTGTTGGCAAGATGATCGACGCTGCACGTGCCCGTGAAGCGGCGCGTAAAGCCCGTGAGATGACCCGCCGTAAAGGCGCGCTGGATATCGCCGGCCTGCCCGGCAAACTGGCTGACTGCCAGGAGAAGGACCCTGCCCTCTCCGAACTGTACCTGGTGGAAGGTGACTCTGCTGGCGGTTCCGCCAAGCAGGGCCGTAACCGCCGCACCCAGGCCATCCTGCCGTTGAAGGGCAAGATCCTCAACGTCGAGAAGGCGCGTTTCGACAAGATGATTTCCTCCCAGGAAGTCGGCACCTTGATCACGGCGCTGGGCTGCGGTATCGGCCGCGACGAGTACAACATCGACAAACTGCGCTACCACAACATCATCATCATGACCGATGCTGACGTCGACGGTTCGCACATCCGTACCCTGCTGCTGACCTTCTTCTTCCGTCAGTTGCCGGAGCTGATCGAGCGCGGCTACATCTACATCGCCCAGCCGCCGTTGTACAAAGTGAAAAAGGGCAAGCAAGAGCAATACATCAAAGACGACGACGCCATGGAAGAGTACATGACGCAGTCGGCCCTGGAAGACGCCAGCCTGCACTTGAACGACGAAGCACCGGGTATCTCCGGTGAGTCCCTGGAGCGCCTGGTCAACGACTTCCGCATGGTAATGAAGACCCTCAAGCGTTTGTCGCGCCTGTACCCTCAGGAGCTGACCGAGCACTTCATCTACCTGCCAGCCATCAGCCTCGAGCAACTGGGCGACCACGCGCATATGCAGAACTGGTTGGCCCAGTACGAAGTGCGCCTGCGCACTGTCGAGAAATCCGGCCTGGTGTACAAAGCCAGCCTGCGCGAAGACCGTGAACGTAATGTATGGCTGCCGGAGGTCGAATTGATCTCCCACGGCTTGTCGAACTACGTCACCTTCAACCGCGACTTCTTCGGCAGCAATGACTACAAGACCGTGGTTACCCTGGGCGCTCAACTGAGCACCCTGCTGGACGACGGCGCTTACATTCAGCGTGGCGAACGCAAGAAGCAGGTCAAGGAATTCAAGGAAGCCCTTGACTGGCTGATGGCCGAAAGCACCAAGCGTCATACCATCCAGCGATACAAAGGTCTGGGTGAGATGAACCCGGATCAGCTGTGGGAAACCACCATGGACCCAGCCCAGCGTCGTATGCTGCGCGTGACTATCGAAGATGCCATTGGCGCAGACCAGATCTTCAACACCCTGATGGGTGATGCGGTCGAACCTCGCCGTGATTTCATCGAAAGCAATGCGTTGGCGGTTTCTAACCTGGACTTCTGATCCGGACAGAACGCGAGAAACAAAAAAGGCCAACGCTTAGCGTTGGCCTTTTTTATGGGTAAATCAGCAACTTTCAAAATGCTCCACGTGGAACATCGCCATTTTCAGCCTTGAGAGGCAGGCGCTACGCTTTCCAAGCGATACCCATACCCGTAGATCGTCAACAACTGCCAACCTCGATCCGCGGTCAGGCCAAGCTTGTTGCGCAGCCGGTAGATGTGCGTATCCAACGGCCGTGAAGAGACCATTTCTTCATGGGTCCAGAACCGTTCGTAAAGATATTCGCGGGACAGAGGCCGAGCCAGGTTGGCAAACAGGCAGCTGGCCAGGCGGTACTCACGCTCGGTGAGGTTGATCGGTTTACCTGCACGGGTCACGGTCAGTTCAGCATCGTCAAAGGTCAGGTCATTGAAGCTCTGCACTTCATGGGTGGCCGACTTCTGCAGGCCGTGACGACGCAGCACCGCCGTGACCCGTGCTTTCAATTCATTAGGCCGAAAGGGTTTGCTGACGTAATCGTCGGCGCCGCTGTTCAGTGCGGTGACAATATCGCTCTCGGCATCACGGCTAGTGAGCATGATGACGGCGGGCGGCGACTCCATATGTTCGCGGGTCCAGCGCAGCAGGGCGATGCCGGTGATATCGGGCAGTTGCCAGTCGAGTATCAACAGGTCGAAGGTTTCGCGGCGTAGTTGGCGCAGCAGGTCTTCGCCGCGCTCGAAGCAATGCAGGGTCCAGGGCTGTTCGACGGTGCTGGGGATTTGTCGCAGTGTCTGTTCCACCCGGCGCAGTTCCGCGGGTTCGTCATCCAGTATTGCGACACGCATGGGTGTGGGTCCTTTCTTTTTTTGAAGAGTTTGGCAGCCGGCGCCGGTTTCGTTATGGGCGCGCGCTGCGCAGATGCCAGTCGTTGAATCTGAAGAATTGTGCTCAGATTCATCAACCCCTTGGATCACTCGATACGCTGGGAACAATGAGCGGTTAAGCCACTGCCAGTTCGTTAGCGCTAGGGGAAAGATACCGGCTCCTGACCCTTAGGAAAAGGATCAGCCGACGCATGCGCTGTCGTACACTCTTGCGTGCCGATGTCAGATGCCCTCTCCTCAACCTCGATGAGCACCATGATCATTTTCTGCGACTGCTTGATATCGTTTATCCCTTATCCCTTCCTCAGGCGCGCTGACCGATGATGCTCTGGGGCAAGGCCGAGAAACGTCAACCTACTCATGCCCAACGTCTGTTCCACGGCTTGGTGAGGGAGTGGTTGTGGATCGGTTTGCTGTTGCTGCCTATCACGGCGTACCTGTCGTTGAGCCCGGGCCTGGCCCTGAATAACCCTTTGTATGACAGCCTGCGCCGTCTCACCCCGTTGCCTGTCGACCCACGTATCCTGTTGGTGACCATCGACGATCCTAGCCTGAAAAAACTCGGCCAATGGCCCTGGCCGCGCAGCTTGCACGCTGACCTCATAGATCGCCTGAGCGCCGGGCAACCAACAAGTATTCTGTTCGATGTCATCTTCAGTGAGCCCGGCGACCCCGCCAATGACAAACGCCTGGCCGAAGCGGTTTGCAACGCGGGCAATGTGTTGATGCCATTGGTGCGAGAAGGCGCTGCGAGCTACAGCCAACCCGGCGCGCAGATGATGCCGTTGCTCAAATGCGCCAAAGGCGTGGGTCATATCAACGTGGAAGCGGACAGTGACGGCGTGGTTCGCAGCCTGTATCTGCGTGAAGGCCCGCCCGATGCCCCGGCTGCGCAACTGGCCTGGTTGGCCTACCAAATGAGCGGCGAGTTATCGCAGATGCCAGGCGAGCCCCTGCAACCGATCGCCCAGCACTGGCATCGCGAACATGCTATTCGTATCCCTTTTATCGCGCCGCATACCCATTTTCCCAGCGTGTCCTACGTCAGCGTCCTGCGTGGCGAAGTGCCTGCCGAACAACTGCGCGGCCGCCTGATTCTGGTCGGGTCGACGGCTTCAGGAATGGGCGACCGGTTCGTCACGCCATTGCCCTCCAAAGCCGGCACCACCGCCGGTGTGGAGATCCAGGCCAACGTTCTCAATGGCCTGCTGCAAGGGCGCAACATTGTGGACTTGCCGGGTTGGCTTGCGGCGCTGATGGCCGCTTCACTGGTCGCGTTACTGCTGGGGCTGCTGCTCTACCGCCCTCGTTATGCGCTTTGGATGACGCTGGGTTGCATGGCAGCTGCATTGCTCGGTTCGGTGGCGCTGTTACGCCTGGGACACTGGTGGTCACCTGCGGCCTGCCTGATCGGCCTGTTGCTCAGCTACCTGATCTGGAATTGGCGTCGCCTCAGTGTGATCCTCGCCTATTTCGGCTGGGAGCTGGCACGCCTGGATAACGAACCCAAGGTCCTGCCCGAACGCCGTCGTGCGCCCGCCAGCAAAGGCGATGTGTTGCAGGCGCGTATCTTTGCCCTGGAGCAAGCGGTCAGCCGCACGCGCGATACCCGTCGCTTCATGGCTGACGGCCTGGAGTGCCTGCCGGTCGCGACGCTGATCACCGACCCCCAAGGCAATATCCTGCTGGCCAACCGCATTGCCCGGGAGGTATTCGGCAACGTCCTGGTCAACCAAAACCTGCTGGAGCAATTGGCGGATCTGGGCTACCCGCCGCTGCACAACGGCGTACGCCCTGCCCTCGCGGTGCTGGAGCTGGTCGAGTTCCGGGATATCCACCAGCGTAGCCTGCGCATGGAGCTGGCGCCCTTGTTGCCTGCCGAAGGCGACGTCGCGCTAGGCTGGCTGCTGAGCCTGACGGACCTGAGTAAGGAGCGCGAAGCCCAGCAACACCGCGAAACCATGTTGCGGTTTCTCTCCCACGACCTGCGGGCGCCCCACTCGGCAATTCTCGCGCTGCTGGACGTGCATAACGGCGAGTCCCCGGTGTTTGTCCAGATTGAGCAACAAGTGCGGCGTGCCTTGAGTCTCACCGAATCATTCGTGCAGATGGCAAAGGCGGAGGCTGACGGTTACCAGTTCCAGCCAACCTTGTTCGCCATGTTGGTCATGGACGCCTTTGATCAGGTGGCGGTGCTTGCCCAATTGAAGGGGATTCACCTGGTTCACGATCTGGATGAAGCCGACGAGGGCATGGTGTCGGCGGATCAATCATTGCTCACCCGAGCGTTGTTCAACATCCTGGAGAATGCCATCAAGTATTCATCCTCGGGTACGACGGTCAGGTTGAGGCACAGCACGGCACAAGGTTGGCTGGAATGTCGTATCAGTGACCAGGGACCTGGGATTGCCGCGGCAGACCTGCCGGAACTGTTCAGCCAGTACCGTCGCTTCGATTCAGCTCAAGGCAGTGAAGGATTGGGATTGGGGCTGACCATGGTCAAGGCCGTGATTGAGCGTCACGGTGGACGCATCAGCTGCGAGAGCGTGGTGGGCAAAGGCACCACATTCAGCCTGCAATTGCCCGTACTGCAAGAATGAAAAACCTGTGTTTGCGCAGGGCATGAAAAACCGGTCGTAAGGACCGGTTTTTTTATGCGCAAAAAACTTATGCACCTTTTTGGTGATTTTATGAGTCGCGGAAATATGTAGGTATATCAGCTGGTTAGGAAGCAAAAAAAGCGATTCGCCAACATACCGTGCACAGGTTATCCACAGATCTTCAAATCACTGGCGTGTCGACCACAACCGGCTCCGGCGGCAACGAACCCATGGCCCGCTGCTGTGCTTGATTCCACGCCTGGGCACGGTCGTTCAGCGCAGCAATTGCGCGTGGTCCTTCACCTTCGGCGTACATGGGTTCGCCAATGATTACCGTGATGGTGCCCGCGCGTTTCGCCCAGCCGGTCTTTGGCCAGAACTTGCCGGCGTTGTGGGCAATCGGCAGCACCGGCAGGTTGGCGTTGACGGCCAACGCGGTACCACCACGTGAGAACTTGCCCAAAGTGCCGTAGGGAACACGCGTGCCTTCGGGGAAGATCAGCACCCAGACGTTATCCTTAAGCAGCTCGTCGCCCTTCTTGGCTACGTGCTTGAGCGCAGCCTTGGGGTTGTCACGGTCGATGGCGATCGGGCGCAACATGGCCATGGCCCAGCCGAAGAACGGCACGTACAGCAACTCACGCTTGAGCACCTGACTCAACGGCGAGAAATACGCGGACAAGAAGAACGTCTCCCAGGTGCTCTGGTGGTTCGACAGAATCACGCAGGGCTGTTGCGGGACGTTTTCGGCACCCTTGATCTCGAAGCGAATGCCCAGGAATACCTTGGACAGCCACAGCGCGCAGCGGCACCAATACACGTTGATAAAGCGATAGCGCGCCTTGAACGGCAAGAACGGCGCGATAAAAAAGCTCAGGGTGCACCAGAGAAAGGAACTGGTGCCCAGCAGCAGGTAAAAGAAAAAGGTTCTGATGGCCTGCAAAATCGACATGGCGGCATTTACCGTTGCGGGACACGGCCCGCCTGTTAAAAGCGCACTCCCGAACATCCTTGGCCAGGAAGTCGAGGGCGGCTAGTTGTTGATAAGTTCTGCGGCAACAGCCGCCAGATCGTCAAAAATCAAGGTGCCTACCGGCAGGTTTTTCACCTGGGTCTTTTCGCCTTTCCCGGTCTTAACCAAAACTGGCTGAGAGTCGACGGCGTTGGCCGCCTCCAGGTCACCGAGGCTGTCCCCGACGAACCATATCCCAGCCAAGGGCACCTTGTAATGTTTTGCAATGGTTTTCAGCATGCCTGGCTTGGGTTTGCGGCAATCGCAGCCCTCGTCCGGGCCATGGGGGCAATACACCACCAACCCCACCTCACCGCCCTGCTCCGCCACCAACGTGCGCAAGCGCGCGTGCATGGCGTCCAGGGTGGCGATGTCGTAGTAGCCACGCGCGATACCGGATTGGTTGGTGGCGATAGCCACCGTCCAGCCGGCCTTGCTCAACTGCGCGATGGCCTCGATCGAGCCCGGCAGTGGAATCCACTCCGCCACCGACTTGATGTAAGCGTCGGAGTCGCAGTTGATCACCCCGTCCCGATCGAGAATCAGCAGTTTCAACATGGTCAACTCAGGGTCGAAATGTCAGCGATATTCACAAACAACCCACGCAGGCGCGCCAGCATGGCGTAGCGGTTTTTCCGCACGCCGGCATCATCGGCATTGATCATCACGGCTTCGAAGAACGCATCGACCGGTTCACGCAAGGTGGCCAGGCGCGCCAATGCTTCGGCGTAGTTGCGTTCGGCGATCAGCGGCTTCACCGCGTTTTCAGCCTTGGCGATGGCCGAGTTCAGCGAGAACTCCTTGGCGTCGGCAAACAGGCCTGGATCGACGTCCGCGTTGCCCAGGCCTTCGGCCTTGCTCAGCAGGTTCGATACACGCTTGTTCACGGCCGCCAGCGCGTCGGCTTCCGGCAGTTTGCGGAACGCCTGCACGGCTTGTACACGCTGGTCGAAGTCCAACGCCGAACCCGGCTGCAGGGCCCGTACCGACAAGTACACCGAAACGTCCACGCCTTCGTCTTCGTAACGCGCACGCAGGCGGTCGAACACGAACTCCAGCACTTGCTCAGCGAGGCCTGCCTGCTTGACCTTGGCACCGAACTGGCCGACCGCGAACACCACGGCCTGGGTCAGGTCGAGGTCCAACTGCTTGTCGATCAGGATGCGCAACACACCCAGGGCCGCGCGGCGCAGGGCGTACGGGTCCTTGCTACCGGTTGGCAACATGCCGATGCCGAAGATACCCACCAGGGTATCGAGCTTGTCAGCGATGGCCACGGCGGCGCCGGTCAGCGTGGTCGGCAGTTCGCGCCGGCACCGCGCGGCATGTACTGCTCGTTCAGGGCCAGGGCGACATCGTCCGGCTCGCCATCGTTGAGGGCGTAGTAGTAGCCGGCAACACCTTGCATCTCCGGGAACTCGCCGACCATCTCGGTGGCCAGGTCGCACTTGGACAGCAGGCCTGCGCGCGCAGCCAGGGCGGCCTCACCGCCAATGCGTGGCGCAATGTAGGCGGCCAGCTTGGAAACGCGTACGGCCTTGTCGTAGACGCTGCCGAGTTTTTCCTGGAACACCACGTTCTGCAGGCGCAGGTTGAAGTCTTCGAGCTTCTGCTTCTTGTCTTGCTTGAAGAAAAACTCCGCATCGGTCAGGCGCGGGCGCACGACTTTCTCGTTACCGGCGATGATCTGCTGCGGGTCCTTGCTCTCGATATTGGCCACGGTGATGAAGCGCGGCAGCAACTTGCCATCCACGTCCAGCAGGCAGAAATACTTCTGATTGTCCTGCATGGTGGTGATCAGCGCTTCTTGCGGCACGTCGAGGAAGCGTTCTTCGAACGAGCACACCAGCGGCACCGGCCATTCAACCAGCGCGGTCACTTCGTCGAGCAGGCTTGGCGGCACGATGGCGGTGCCTTCCTGCAGGCGGGCCAGCTCTTCGGTGCGCTTGCTGATCAGCTCGCGACGCTCCTTGGCGTCAGCCAGCACGTAAGCGGCACGCAGGTCGGCGGCATAGTTGGCCGGCGAAGTGATGCGCACGGCGTGCGGGTGATGGAAGCGGTGACCACGGGAATCACGGCCAGCCTGCTGGGCCAGGATAGTGCAGTCGATAACCTGGTCACCGAGCAGCATCACCAGCCATTGGGTTGGGCGTACGAACTCTTCCTTGCGCGCGCCCCAGCGCATGCGCTTGGGAATCGGCAGGTCGTTCAGGGAATCTTCGACGATGGTCGGCAACAGGCTGGCGGTCGGCTTGCCGGTGATGACCTGGCTGAAGCGCAGTTTCGGGCCGCTCTGGTCGATTTCGCTCAGCTCCACGCCACACTTCTTGGCAAAGCCAAGGGCGGCCTGGGTCGGGTTGCCTTCAGCATCGAAAGCGGCCTGGCGTGGCGGGCCGTCGAGGTTGATGCTGCGGTCCGGCTGCTGGGTTTCCAGCGCGGTCAGCAGCACGGCCAGGCGACGTGGCGCGGCGTAGACTTTCTTGGCTTCGAATTTCAGGCCCGCAGTGACCAGGCCCTTTTCAATGCCGGCCAGGAACGCATCGGCCAGGGTGTTGAGCGCCTTGGGTGGCAGCTCTTCAGTGCCCAGTTCAACCAAAAAATCTTGAGCACTCATTGTGCAGCCTCCAGCTTAGCCAACACTTCATCACGCAAATCCGGGGTTGCCATCGGGAAGCCCAGCTTGGCGCGAGCCATCAGGTAGGCTTGGGCGACGGAACGCGCCAGGGTGCGTACACGCAGGATGTATTGCTGGCGCGCGGTGACCGAGATGGCACGGCGCGCATCCAGCAGGTTGAAGGTATGGGAGGCCTTCAACACCATTTCATAGCTTGGCAACGGCAGCGGCTGGTCGAGTTCGATCAGGCGCTTGGCTTCGCTTTCATAGAAGTCGAACAGTTCGAACAGCTTGTCGACGTTGGCGTGCTCGAAGTTGTAGGTGGACTGCTCCACTTCGTTCTGGTGGAACACATCGCCATAGGTCACTTTGCCGAACGGACCGTCAGCCCACACCAGGTCGTAGACCGAGTCCACGCCCTGCAGGTACATGGCCAGGCGCTCGAGGCCGTAGGTGATCTCGCCGGTCACCGGGTAGCACTCGATACCGCCGGCTTGCTGGAAGTACGTGAACTGCGTCACTTCCATGCCGTTGAGCCAGACTTCCCAGCCCAGGCCCCAGGCGCCCAGGGTTGGCGACTCCCAGTTGTCCTCGACGAAACGGATGTCGTGCACCAGCGGGTCCAGGCCGACATGCTTGAGCGAGCCCAGGTACAGTTCCTGGAAGTTGTCCGGGTTGGGCTTCAAGACCACCTGGAACTGGTAGTAGTGTTGCAGACGGTTCGGGTTTTCGCCGTAGCGGCCGTCAGTCGGGCGGCGACTGGGCTGCACATAAGCGGCGTTCCAGGTTTCCGGGCCGATGGCCCGCAGGAAGGTAGCGGTGTGGAAAGTGCCGGCGCTACTTCCATATCGTAGGGCTGAAGTACCACACAACCTTGCTCGGCCCAGTATTGCTGAAGGGCGAGGATCAAGTCTTGGAAGGTACGCACGGCTGGCGTAGGCTGGCTCACGAAATTCACCTGTTACTTGGGCTGCGATTTAAAGAGCGGGAGTATACCCGATTCGGCCGCGCCACCATCCCCTGGAGCCTTATGCCACGCTGCTTTTGGTGTTCTGAAGATCCGCTGTACATGGCTTATCACGATCAGGAGTGGGGAACGCCGCTGCGCGATGCGCAGGGTTTGTTCGAGTTGCTTTTGCTCGAAGGGTTCCAGGCGGGCCTGTCCTGGATCACCGTTCTACGCAAGCGCGAGCATTATCGAAAGGTCTTGTTCGGCTTTGATGCGCAGCGCCTGGCGCGGTTGAGCGATGACGAGATCGACGCATTGATGCTCGATCCGGGCATTGTGCGCAACCGCCTGAAGCTCAACGCAACCCGGCGCAATGCCGCCGCCTGGCTGGCGCTGGAGGACCCGGTGGGGTTGCTCTGGTCGTTCGTCGGCGGCGTGCCCAAGGTCAATCATTTCAAAGACCGCAGCGAAGTGCCGGCCATCACGCCCGAAGCCGAAGCCATGAGTAAAGCCTTGAAGAAAGCCGGTTTCACCTTCGTCGGCCCGACCATTTGCTATGCGTTCATGCAGGCCTCGGGCATGGTCATGGACCACACTCAGGACTGCGACCGTTACGCGGATCTGGTCAACGCCGGTTAGAATGCCGGCTTTGCGCACCACACACGATCAGGAGTGACCTGTGGAAAAGTTTAAAGGCGCCTTGCTGGTAGGCGCTCTCCGGCTGTTTGCCTTGCTGCCCTGGCGGGCTGTCCAGGCGGTGGGCACGGCCATCGGCTGGATCATGTGGAAGACCCCCAACCGTTCCCGCGACACGGTGCGGATCAACCTCTCCAAGTGCTTCCCCGCGATGGACCCTGCCGAGCGCGAAGCGTTGGTCGGCCGCAGCCTGATGGACATCGGCAAGTCGTTGACCGAAAGCGCCTGCGCCTGGATCTGGCCGGCCCAGCGCTCCATCGATCTGGTGCGCGAAGTCGAAGGCCTTGAAGTGCTGCACCAAGCCCTCGCCTCGGGCAAAGGCGTGGTCGGCATCACCAGCCATTTGGGCAACTGGGAAGTGCTGAACCACTTCTATTGCAGCCAGTGCAAACCGATCATTTTCTACCGCCCGCCCAAGCTCAAGGCGGTGGATGAGTTGCTGCGCAAACAGCGGGTGCAATTGGGTAACCGCGTGGCGGCCTCGACCAAGGAAGGCATCCTCAGTGTGATCAAGGAAGTGCGCAAGGGTGGCCAGGTGGGCATTCCGGCGGACCCGGAGCCGGCCGAATCGGCGGGCATCTTCGTACCGTTCTTCGCCACCCAGGCGCTCACCAGCAAGTTCGTGCCGAACATGCTCGCAGGCCACAAGGCCGTTGGCGTGTTCCTGCATGCCCTGCGCCTGCCGGACGGTTCGGGTTACAAAGTGATCCTGGAAGCGGCGCCGGAAGACATGTACAGCACCGACACCGCCACCTCCTGTGCGGCGATGAGCAAGGTGGTGGAGCGTTATGTCGGCGCCTACCCGAGCCAGTACATGTGGAGCATGAAGCGCTTCAAGAAACGCCCGCCGGGTGAAGAGCGGTGGTACTGACTTAAGGGCCACCCAAAACCAAATGTGGGAGCGGGCTTGATCGCGATGCGCTGTGTCAGCGACTGGATGAGTCGACTGAACCACCGCATTCGCGAGCAA
>JAFHKH010000136.1 GCA_016937595.1 Pseudomonas cedrina subsp. fulgida
TGGCATTTTCTGCGCCTGATACTCCGCCTTCGCAGCCTCGCTAAAGCTCGACAGCTCCCACAGGGGATCGGCTCTATTTCGCAATACGCGGTTGATCAGACCTGCGCGGCAATCGCTGATCAATCAGTTGATACAACGCACTGTCCCGCGGCCAGTTGCGCATGAACCGGCCCGGTCCTTGGCAAACGCCGGGGCGAAGCTGGCATCGGAGCTGTGCTGGCGCATGGCGTCGAGGTCGATCAGCGACCAGCGATCCTTGTCCCAGAACAGGTTGTGCCCCTTGAAATCACCATGACTGATGCGTTCGCGGATCAGTTGGGCAAACAAATGGTCCAGGGCCAGCAGTTCGCCTTCCGGCGCGTCACCCTGTTCGACATAGGGCGCAAAGCGCTCAATGATGTCCGGCCCGGTGATGAGCTCGGTCACAAGATAGGCGCGGCTGCGCAGCCAGAAAAAGCGCTTTTCCAGCACTGCCAGCGGCTTGGGCGTGGCGATGCCAAGAAACGTCAGGCGATTGCCTTCGCGCCAGGAATGCCAGGCGCGGCTCGGGCGCCAGAAGCGCTTGAACCAATGGGCGATCCCCTTGATGTTGTAGCGCTTGATCACCAATGAGCGCCCTGCCACTTCAGCTTTGGCCACCGTGGCGGCACCACCGGTCTTGAAGAGGTGGCCCTGATCGAGCAACGCGTCAGCCTGCGCCAGCACCGGCAGCATCGTGGCTTCTTCCTCGCGACGGATGGCACGCAGTGCAAACGGCCCGCGCAGCACACTGAACAGGGTGCATTCACGGCCAACCTTGTTGAGAAAATCCTTCAGGCGCCAAGCACTGACTTTGCGCACCTGTTTTTCCAACGCTTCCAGCGGCAGGGCGTGTGCGCCGTTGCCGAGCAGGTAATACACCAGCAACTCTTCGTTGAACGGTTCGAGATTTTTCGGCAACTGGGCGAAAAACACGCCGAGGTTTTCCAGTACACGGTTGCGCGACAGGGGCTTGCCCGCCTCTTCCACCCGAATCCCGGCGCCATCGATCAAGTACAGTTTGCCGGCCTGACGGAGCAGGTTGTCCAGGTGCAGGTCCTCCTGCCACAGGCCTTTGGCGTGCATCTGGGCAATCGCGCCCAGCGCTTGGGCGAGCACCGCCGTTTGCTCATCAGCCAACGGCGGCAGGTCTTCGACGGCGTGCCAGGCATCGGCCAGGCTCTCGGCGCCTTCGATAAACTCAAACAGCAGCCAGCCGCCCTCGCCTTCCTGCAAGCCATCGGCCAGCAACCTCGGGGTGGTCAGGCCTTGCTCGGCGAGCAGGCGCACGCCGCTGAGTTCCCGCTGAAACTGTTTCGCCGCCCGGCTGCCGACCAGCAATTTGGCCAGTACCGCACGCCCGCGCCATACCGCGGCGCCCACGTAGCGTTCGCCCGGCAGTACGCGCAACAGGCTCAGCAGTTGCAACTGGCCCGGGCCCGCCGCATCGGCCAGCTCAAGGGTCAGGGGCAGCTCTGGAGTACGCCCGACGGTTTTCAGCTCAGACAAACGCATCAACGGCTCTCCTTATGGCTACGACGGGTGTTCAGGCGCTGGAACCACGTGCCGACCAGCGCACCGTCCGCCGGCTGCTGCAGATACGCCGCCAACAGCTGGCGCACCTGCGCGTCGGACCATTGGGGCGCGCGACGCAACAACGGCTCCAGATCCTTGACCCGATCCCGCCAGCCGAACAGCAGCGGGCGGGTTTTTTCCAGGTCGATCAACTGCGCGGCATAACCGTCGCCGGTCGCCTGCAGGAAAATATGCTTGGGATAAAAACAGCCATGCACCTGCCCGACGCTGTGCAACCGGCGCGCAAGTTGGCCGCAGGCCAGCAGGATCGCGCGGTGCTGGGCATCGCTCAACGAAGACCACTGCTCCAGCAGCGAATCCAGGTCGTTCCAACCGTCCAGCGCACGCGTGAGCAGCATTGCACGGTGTTCACCGGCGACTTTGCGCTCGCCGTAGAACACCGCCTGCAACGCCGGGACACCGAGCGTGCGATAACGGCTGATGTTGCGAAACTCGCGGGAGAAACTCGGCTCGCCAAAAGGCCGGTGCAGGCTGCGCGTCAGGTAGTTGCTCTGGCGCTTGAGGTAGTAACCGTGGCCGTCGAGCTCCAGGCGAAACACACTGCTCCAGCCACCGTGACTGGTATTGGGCTCGTCCACCGCATCCAGTTGCTTGGCCCACAGGGCGTCGAACGTCGCCAGACCGTTGCGCTCCAGCAGCGCACGGTCTTCAGCCGCCAGAAAATCACTCATTCACGTCCCTCGAAAAACTTCACTACGTGGCGAATACGCCGCTTGTCCGATTCACTCAAGTGCCGACAGCCACGGTACTGCATGTAGAAACGCAGGCGCTGGGTGGCGGACAAGTGATACTTGGCCACCTTGTCCAGGCAGGCCAGGTCCTTGGTGATGCGGTACTTGAGCCAGAAACCACGCCAGAAATCGCCGTTGGGGCAATCGATCAGGTACAGCGTCGCCTGGTCGTCGATCAGCAGGTTGCGCCACTTCAAATCGTTATGGGTAAAGCGATGATCGTGCATCGTGCGCGTGTATTCGGCGAGCTGGCGGCTCACGGCATTGACCCACTTGGGGTCGCGCAGGCGTGCATCGTGACGCTCGGCCAGCACCGAAAGGTCTTCTGTACTGGGCAACTCGCGGGTGATCATCGCGCCACGGTCATAGGCCAGGCCGTTGCGCTCCAGGCCCCAGGCGACCACGTCGGCCGTGGGAATGCCCCATTTGGCGAAGCGCTTGAGGTTCTGCCATTCGGACTTCACCCGCGGCTTGCCCAGGTAACGCCGCAAGCCCTTGCCGGCGCCGACGTAGCGCTTGACGTAGTAATTGACCCCGTCGCGCTCCACCCGGATCACTTCCGACAGCGGGTCGCGGGTGAGCCGCTCGCCTTGCAGGGCGAAGACCGCTTCGAGGCTGCCAAAATCATCCGCCAAGTGGGCGTAGGCAGGTTCCAGGATCCAGGCCGCCATCAGATCGCATCCCCGTAGCGTTGCTTGCGCGCATAGAGCTTGTCGGCCTTGCGCTGCATCAGGCTCAACGACGCCGACTGCTCGGCCAGGATCTGGCGCAGCGGCTGGCGGAAGTAGCCCTTGAGAAAACGCAGTTTGTCGCGACGGGTCAGGCCGATTTCCAACGCCGAGTAATACAGCGCCGAGAGGTCCTTGTCGCGCCAGCGTAGCGGCAGATGCGCACGCAACTGGGCACGGTGCAGGTCGATCACCGACAGCTTGATGTTGCGGGCGTCGATGGGCCTGGCGGTGTCCAGCAGGAAGTGGCACAGGTAACAATCGCGGTGGTTCACGCCACCTCGGTGCATGTCGCCGACCATGCGCGCCAACTCGGCCGTGAGAGCCTGGCGCAGCGCGGGCGCAGGCGGTTCGGCGACCCAGTTGACGGTCAAGTCTTCCAGGCTGATGGTCGGCGCCAGTTCTTCGGTGATGATGAACGAGTGCTGATCCGCCGGGTTGCTGCCCTTTTCGCCGAAGGCCACGCCAGTCATGGTGGGCACACCCAGTTCCTGCAAGCGGTGGATGGCATCCCATTCCAGGCCGGCACCCAGCACCGGCAGCTTGGCGGTGATCAGGTTCTTGAAGATTTCCGCCCAACCGATGCCGCGGTGGATCTTGACGAAATACGGGCGGCCGGCGACCTCGGTGCGCAATGTGCGACGTGCCGCCAGCTCACGGAATACCTGGCCTTGCAGTTTCTCGACTTCGGCAAAGGCATCAAGCCCGGCCCATAGCGTCTTGAACGGTTCGGCAAGAATCAACTTCATCGTTTTGGCTCCGCCAGAATCACATCCGCCGCGTGCTGCGGCATGCTGTAGAGGTCGGCCGTCGCGGCGAAGGCAACCCATTGCGGCTCCAGGCCGCGCGCTGCGCAGTGTCGGTGAGCATATTCGCCAGGTACGCGTTGAGCTGCGCTTGTTCGAACGGCTCATCCAGCACCCGGCCACTGTCGGCTTCGGCGATGTAATGGGCATAACCACACACGGCCGAGACCAGCACCGGCAACCCGGCCACCAGGGCTTCAAGCAAGACGTGCCGGTGTTTTCGTTATACGCCGGGTGGATCAACAAGTCGGCACCGAGCAGGAAACGCGGGATATCGCTGCGGCCCTTGAGGAACTGCACGTTGTCCCCCAACCCCAGCGTGGCGCTTTGCAGTTGGAATGCCTTGGGGTCGTCCTGGCCGATGACAAACAGGCGCGTGCGCTTTTTGAGTTCAGCCGGTAATGCCGCCACGGCTTTCAAGCTGCGGTCGACACCCTTGGTCTTGAAGCCGGAACCGATTTGTACCAGCAGCAGGTCGTCATCGCCCAGGTTGAATTCCTTGCGAAAGCCCGCGCGGATCTCGGCGGCGTCCGGCGGCGCGCGACGGTCCTGGGCAATGCCCGGCGGCAACAGGTGAAAGCGTTGCAGCGGTGTGTCGTAGTGCTTGATGAACAGCGGCTGCTGCACTTCGGAGATCATCAGGATTTCGGTCTTGGCATCCTTGGCGAAAACCGCGCGCTCGTACTCGGCAAAGTGGCGATAGCGGCCAAAGCGCTTGTACAACGAATGGCGCAGGTTCTGCGCCTTGTCTTCAAAGCAACCGTCGGCGGCGTAGTACACGTCCAGACCGGGCATTTTGTTAAAGCCGATCAGGCGGTCCACCGGGCGCTTGGCCAGGTCGGCCGCCATCCAGGCGCTGAGTTTCTCGTTGCGCCGATGGTTCAGGAACGCCTTGACCGGCGCCACCAGCACTTCGAAGCCGGGCGGGACGTCACCTTCCCAGATCAGCGTATAGACACGAATCTGATGGCCGCGCTGCTGGCACTCCAGGGCGATACGCATGAAGTCACGCTGCAGGCCACCGAAGGGGAAGTATTTGTACAACACAAAAGCCAGTTGCATCAGTGCAGCTCCTCAGCCAGTAACAACGTGCTCAGTCGGCTTGCCACACGCTCGGGGTTCAGGCGCGTGAAACACAGCGGCGACTCGCGCTTGACGTCGAACCGAAGCAGGTCGTCGGCCGTTGGTTGATAGGTACAGTGTTTTTGCAGGCACGGCGCGCAGGGCCAGTCGCTGGCCAGGTGAATCTGGCCCTTGCCGTAGGCGCCG
>JAFHKH010000137.1 GCA_016937595.1 Pseudomonas cedrina subsp. fulgida
GCAGCCGCGCGCTGATCACCTCAGTGGAAGCCACGCGCCCCTGGTCACTGACCATCGCGTGGAAGTGGCTGCGCTGCATCAGGTTGTAGGCCAGCCGTGGCGGCGAGACAAACCAGCCACGACGTTCCTCACGGTAGATCTGCCCCTGGGCCTCAAGTTGTAACAAGGCTTCCCGCACGGTAATCCGGGTGGTACCAAACAACTCGCTGAGCTTGCGCTCGGCGGGCAATTTGCTGGCAGGCGGCAACAAGCCGTGGTCGATCTGCTCCTGCAGCGCCAGGCCAATGGATGTCACCGCCTTCATTGCCTCATCACGCATCAATGTTACCTATCTGGACTAGACCAGCACCGTTCAGGTGCACAAACCGCTCCGTAACCGGGCCTGCACTGCTGTATGCCAGCCTAGGCACTGCAGATGACCGACAGATGACACCCCCTGCCGCGCCCCGCCAGCACACGCTGCAATACATCGGCCAAGTCCAATACCTGCGGGCCGTTGAGCATGGTCTACGCTGAGTCTGCGCTTAACGACTTCACTGCGTTGAAAACGACATCGACATGAAACTGTCATCCATCCCGTCTAGATTGGCTCAGGTATTGCTCTGACCTAGACCAACAACACCGCCTGAATAAACGCCGCGTTGAAAACGCCCAAAGGAGCTTCGGATGAAACAGCTTTTCCTGGCATCACTGTTAGGCTCGACCATTGCCATGTGCACCGCCGCCATGGCCGCTGATACCGATCTAAAAACCTTGGAAGCCGCCGCGAAAGCGGAAG
>JAFHKH010000138.1 GCA_016937595.1 Pseudomonas cedrina subsp. fulgida
TGGGGCAGGGTGCCGGTACGCTCCATGGAGTAATGCCCGTTGCGCGCCTTGGCCAGCACCTGGGTGCTGATGTCCGAGCCGACCACTTCCCAGGGCGTGGTGCCCAGGCTCTCGGCCAGGGTCATCGCCAGGCTGTAGGGTTCTTCGCCCGAAGAGCTGGCCGCGCTCCATACACGAAACACTTTGCCCGGCACGGCCCTGGGCAGTACCTGTTGGCGCAGGAAGTCGAAGTGCTTGGGCTCGCGGAAAAAGTAGGTTTCGTTGGTGGTCAGCAGGTCCAGCGCGATTTGCAGTTCACCCTGGCGCTGGTCGCTCATGATCAGCTTGAAATAGTCCCCATAGCTGTCCAGCTCATAGTGCTTGAGGCGTTTGAACAGGCGGCCGGCCACCAGGGCTTTCTTTGCCGGCGACAGGTTGATCCCGGCCGCGCGGTAGAGCCAGGACTGGAACTGACCGAACTCCCGATCATCAATCGATGAGGTATCTGGCATAACCGGACCTCAACGCGAGTCGAGATCGAACGCCGTCGCCTGGCCGGCCTCGGCGAGGCTGGACATCTCATCGATGGACAGCACCTTGTCTACTTCCAGCACAATCACGAACTTGCCGTCGACCTTGGCCATGCCGCTGATGAAATCGGCACGAATCCGCGCCCCGAAGTTGGGCGGCGGTTCGATCTGCGCGGCAGGGATTTCCTGCACCGCAGAAACGGTGTCCACCAGCAGTCCGATGTCTTGCGGCTGGCCATCCTCGGTCCGGGCTTCGATGATGATCACGCACGAGCGGCGGGTAATCTGCGAGTTCGCCCGGCCAAAACGCGCCGACAGGTCGACCACCGGCACCACGGCGCCGCGCAGATTAATGACGCCACGCACGAAGGCGGGCATCATCGGCACCACCGTCAGGCTGCCGTATTCGATAATTTCCTTGATGCCCAGAATGCCGATGGCGAACATCTCGCCACCGAGCATGAAGGTCAGGTATTGCGCATCCTCGTCAGCCGCGACTGCGGTGTGACGGGAGGTCATTACTGCGCCCATGTCATTCTCCCTGTAAGCCGGTAGTGTCGCCTGCGATCAGAAACGGGTGAATTCCGATTCGTCCGGGGCGCTGGCCATGTTGTAGGCAAACGCTTTGCGCGGTGCCTGCGCGACGGGGCGTGGCGGTTGACGGTTGGGCTTGTTGCTGGAACTGTCCACCGTGTTGCTTTGGACCGTGGCCCTGGGCGTTGAGTCCAGTACGAAGAAGCTCATGGCCTGTTGCAGCTGTTCAGCCTGGCTGCTCATTTCTTCGGCGGTGGCGGCCAGTTCCTCGCTGCTCGAGGCATTCTGCTGCGTCACTTGGTTGAGCTGAGTCATCGCCGTATTGATCTGCGCGACACCGGCGGCCTGTTCCTCGGACGCGGCGCTGATTTCCTGCACCAGGTCGGAGGTCTTGTTGATCGAAGGCACCATTTCGTCAAGCAGCTTGCCGGCTTTCTCGGCCATGTCCACGCTGCTGGACGACAACTCGCCGATTTCCTGGGCGGCCACTTGGCTGCGCTCGGCCAGCTTGCGTACTTCGGCCGCTACCACCGCAAAGCCCTTGCCATGCTCACCGGCCCGTGCAGCCTCGATGGCCGCGTTGAGCGCCAGCAGGTTGGTCTGGTAGGCAATGTCATCGATGATGCTGATGCGCTGGGCGATTTTCTTCATCGCCACCACGGTCTGTTGCACCGAATCGCCGCCTTCGGTGGCTTCCTTGGCGGCCTTGCTGGCCATGCCGTCGGTGACCTTGGCGTTCTCGGTATTCTGGTTGATGCTGGCGCTCATCTGTTCCACCGACGCGCTGGTTTCCTCGACGCTGGCGGCCTGCTCACTGGTGGCCTGGCTCATCGACTGCGCGGTGGCGCTGACTTGCTCCGAGGCGCTGGCCAGGTTGTCGGCGGCGTTGCGCACTTCGCCGATGATATGCGCCAGTTTGCCGACCATGTTGCGCATGGCGTTGAGCACCATGCCGGTTTCGTCCTTGGCGCCGGGGTCGATCTGCGCGTTGAGGTTGCCCTCGGCCAATTGCTCGGCGGCGATCGCGGCCTGTCGCAAGGGGCGCGAGATGATCCGCGAGATGAACAGCGCCAGGCCCACGCCGATCAGCAGGGCCGCGACCAACACGGCAATGATCGACAGGCGTGCGTTTTCATACAGGGCTGTGCCTTTGTCACCCGCGATTGTGGCGCCGGCGTCATTGAGTTCGACCATTTTTTGCAAGTTGCTGGTCACTTCATCGAAGTGCACCTTGGATTCACCCTTGAGCATTGCACGTGCAGGCGCTTCCTGGTTCTGCCGTGACAGATCCAGCAATTGTTTGCTGCTCGCCAGGTAGGCCGTCCAACTGCTGCTCACGGTATCGAAGAGCTGACGATCGTCATCGCTGACTATCAGTTTTTCGTAGGTGGCCATCCGGGTTTCGAATTGCAGGCGCGCGTCGGCGGCCTCGCGCTCCATCTGTGCCTTTTCCTCGGAGGTATCGGCGCTGATGTGGCGGTTTTCCTTCAAGCGATAGCTGGCAGCGAAATAGCGCATGCCTGCCGCGGCGCGGATCGAGGGCATCCAGTTACCCTTGATGTCCTGGGCCGCCTGGTTGACAGCGCCCAGTTGAAGGATGGCGAATACGCCCATCGCAGCCGTAAGGGCCAGGACCAGCAGGAACGAGCTGATCAACTTGGTGGAAATCTTTAGATCGTAAAACCATTTCATTGGGGACAACCTCCGTGGAATTGCAAATACATCAGCGAACGACGACCGACGGCGCAAGAGGCGCCTGGGGCGTACGGGCTTCCAGTTGTACGATTTGATTGAGCAGGGCAGGAACATCCAGAATCAGCGCCACCGCGCCGCTGCCCAATATGGTCGAGCCGCTGATCCCGCGCAGTGCGCCGAACAGCTTGCCCAGGGGTTTGATCACGGTCTGGAACTCACCGAGCAGGTCATCCACCACCAGCCCGGCCTTGTGCTCGGCGTAACGCACCACCACCACGTTCTGGCGGCGGGCGGGCGGACCTTCGTGGCTGAAGTGGTCGCGCAGGTGCACCAGCGGCAACACTTCGCCGCGCAGGTCGAGGTAGCCCTGGTCGCGGCTGGATTGGCGCTGATGCTCATCGAGCTCGATGCATTCCTGGACCATGTCCAGTGGAATCACGTAGGTGGACTGGTCGATGCCCACCAGGAAACCATTGATGATCGCCAGGGTCAGCGGCAGGCGGATGCGTACCACGGTGCCCTGGCCGGGGCGGCTGTCGAGGTCGACGGTGCCGCGCAACAGGGTGATATTGCGCTTGACCACGTCCATGCCGACGCCGCGTCCGGAGAGGTTGGTCACCGCCTCGGCCGTGGAGAAGCCGGGTTCGAAAATCAGGTTGTAGATTTCCTGGTCGGTGAGCACCGCACCGCTGGCGACCAACCCGCGTTCCTGGGCTTTTTCCAGGATACGTTCGCGGTTGAGGCCGGCGCCGTCGTCGGCGATCTCGATCACGATGCTGCCCGAGTCATGGTAGGCATTCAGGCTCAGGTGCCCCTTGGCCGACTTGCCGGCGGCCAGTCGTGCGTCGGCGCTTTCGATGCCGTGGTCCATGGCATTGCGCAGCAGGTGCATCAGCGGGTCGCCGATTTTCTCCACCACGGTCTTGTCCAGTTCGGTTTCGGCGCCGCTGATGATCAGGTCGATGTCCTTGCCCAGTTCCTGGCTGACATCGCGGACCACGCGGCGGAAGCGG
>JAFHKH010000139.1 GCA_016937595.1 Pseudomonas cedrina subsp. fulgida
GCGAATGCGGTGTGTCAGTGAATACATTTTTGACTGAACCACCGCTTTCGCGAGCAAGCCCGCTCCCACAATTAAATCGCAATAAGCCAGTTAAATACTTTTCGCCTGGCAAAGCGTCACGGGAGCCAGCTCCCTCAGGAATACTTCGTTGCTGTCAGGATTTGCGTCGCGCGCGCGGCTGGACGCCCGCCTCCATCGCCAGCCCGGCGGTGCGCTCCAGGGCATCGGCAAACCCCTGGCGTTGCTCCGGCGCGATCTGCGACAGGAACAACTCCTCCACGGTGCTTTCGTAGATCGTCCACATCTTTTTACGCAGCACTCGCCCGGCATCGGTGATCGAGGCAAACGCCGCGCGGCCATCGCCATCAGAGCGGGAACGCACCACAAGGCCGTCCTTTTCGAGGCGGTCGACCAGGCGGGTGAGGTTGTAGCGCTCGATGGCCAGCACATCCGCCAGCTCGTGCATGCGACGGGTGCCATCGGGGCCGCTTTCCAGGCCCCAGAGCGCGTCGTACCAGGCGTATGGCGGCAAGCCCGCCTCGGCCAGGCGGCGTTCGATTTCACGGATGACCGTCCTGTGGGCCCTGACAAACCGGAACCATACATCAGGCTCTTTCGACGACATGCAACACCACTTGCGGGCGTTCTTTGAAGTCGACCGGCACTTTATCGCGCTGGCGGCCTTGAAGGCACTGGCGGATGACGGTGTTATCGCGCGCGACAAGGTCAGTGAGGCGATCAGCCGCTACGGGATCAACGTCGACAAGGCCAACCCCGTGGCGGTCTGAGTTACTGCGCAGGCGCCGGCAGGGGCGGAATCGCTTCTGTCGGCGGCGCCAGTTGCGGGTTTGTGGCTGGCGGAGCGGGTTCTGCCTGCGGAGCAATCGGCGCAGCCTCGGGAGGTGGCGCGACAGGTTGTGCAGCGTCAGGTTCTGCACCCGCGGGCTCTTGCTTCGGCGGCTCGGTCTTCTCGGCAGCCGGGGCAGCCTTGGTTCCGGAACCCCCAGGTCAGCCTTTGGCTTTTCGGGGATGTTCTCGGCCTTCTTCACTTCCTGCGGCAGGAACACATCCACCAATGCGAAGTAACGATCGTAGAATTTCGGCGCGGAAACGGTCTCGCTGGCCACCTTCACCATCGAGTCGTCGGTGGAACCGATCGGCATGGATACCGAACCCAGCACCCCGACACCCAGGCTCGCGGAGTTGTTGACCTTCTTCAGCGCATAACGGTCCTGCAAGGCGTTGGCAAACATCGTCGAATGGTTGGTGCCTTTGCCATCATCGGCGCACACGACGTTGAAGCTGATTTGCAGGTGGGTCTCGCCGGTCTGCTGGAAGCTCTTGTTACCCACGACCAGCTTTGGATCGCTGCTGGTGATGATGTAACCCTGGCTCAGCAAGGCACGCCGCGCGGCCTCGCACGCCGCGACGTCACTCACCGGGTAATCGCGCGAAAACGTGCCGGAGTCGTCGAAATTCTCATGTTCATAAATAGCGGTCTTGGGTGACGAGCAGCCCGCGGCGCCCGCCAACACCAGCGCCAGCCCAAGGCTACGCAAGTGGAATGATGTCGACATTGAAAATCCTGAGGAAAACGGTCCGGACGGTATTGTGCAACAGAACGAGGCCTTGGCGCGCGCATTCCTGTCGGTAAAACGTAACAGCCTCCCGGTGGTGATGCTGACCGGCGCGTTACAGGCTGCGCCCCAGCAACTGGCCGGGCCACCCGTCCAGATCGAAGGTCGACAGGCGCTGATACCCACAGGACTCGTAAAAACGCACCAGATCCCCCGTGCCGCCGGCGTAGCAGTCCACGCGCAGGCGCGTCACCCCGGCAGCGCGGGCACGATCATCGGCGAAGGCCAACAGCCGCCGACCAAGGCCACGCGCACGCACATCCCGCGCAGCGATCAGCAAGCGCACGTAGACCTCAGGGCCAGCGCCGCCGGCACGTAAGGCATAGGCTCGCCCAGCACGAGTGCCGCCAGGATTTGTCCTTCAGGCGCCTCGACTACCCACGCATCGGGCATCGCGCAGGCCTCCGTCACCTGCGTCACCCGCCGAGGCGACGCCGACCACGGCTCCGTGCCCCATTGAGCGTTATTGCCCATGCCGACGAACCAGGCGATCACCCCGTCAAACACTTGCAGCACCGCAGGGGCATCCGCCGGGGTGGCGCGGCGGATCAGCCCATCATCCATGCCTGGATCGAACATGCTTGAACTCCATCGTTGGCAAGAGCGAATGCCCAGTCTAGCGCAACAAAAAAAGCCCCCGGACTTTACAGGCCGGGGGCTTTTTTGTTCAGACCGACATCAGTACTTCTTGATGTCAGCCTTGGTTTCCAACTGCTTGCGGTAGGCCGCGAAATCCTGCTGGCCGATACGGGAAGCGAGGAAGCGGCGGTATTGCGCCTTTTCTTCGTCCGTTGGCGCAGCGGCTTCGTTGACACCGTTCAAGCGCACGATCACCAGGCTGCCGTCAGCCAGGGTCACGGTGGTGAAGGTCGGCTTGTCCTTGGCCGCAGGCTTGGGCATGCGGAACAGGGCTTGCAGCACGGCAGGGTCGATCGCTTCCTGGCTACGGGTAGCCGCTTCGGTGACCTTCCACGCCTGACCGTCTACCGGCTGGTTCAGCGGGGTCTTGCCATCACGCAGGCTGGCGATCAACTCGTCGGCGTGGGTCTTGGCAGCCGCGCTGGCGCGCTCCTTGGCCATCTGCGTACGAATCGCCGCGGCAACGCTCTCCAGCGGCAGTTGCGCAGGTTTGCGGTGCTCTTTGGCACGCAGCACGATGATGGTCTCCGGATCCAGCTCGATGGCGCCGCTGTTGGCGCCCTCATTCAGCACTTCCGGGCTGAACGCTGCGGTGACCACGGCACGGTTGGCCGCAACACCTTCGCCACCTTCACGGCCAAACGGTGCGGAGGTGTGCACGGTCAGCTTCAGGTCGGAGGCCGGTTGGGCCAGGTCGGACGCTTCGAATGCCGCATCTTCCAATTGCTTGGTCGCTTCGACAAACCGTTGCTCGACCTGTTGGGTCTTGAGCTCTTTGGTCAGCTTGTCCTTCAGGCTGGCGAACGTCGGCACCTGCGGTGCTTCAACGCCCAACAGCTTGATCAGGTGCCAACCGAAGGTGCTGCGCACCGGCGCCGAGACCTGGTCCTTGTGCAACGCGTACAAGGCGGTTTCGAAGTCCGGGTCGTACACGCCAGGGCCGGCAAAGCCCAGATCGCCGCCCGAGTTGGCCGAACCTGGATCCTGGGAGAATTCCTTGGCCAGGGCTTCGAACTTCTCGCCCTTGGCCAGGCGCGCCTGGATTTCTTCGATCTTGGCCTTGGCTTGGGCGTCGCTGACCTTGTCGTTGACTTCGATCAGGATGTGCGCCGCGCGACGCTGTTCAGCGAGGTTGGCGGTTTCTTTCTGATAGGCCGCCTGCAGCTCTTCGTCCTTGACGCTGACCTGGTCGAAGAAGGACGACTTCTTCAGTTCCAGGTAATCGATGACCACTTGGTCAGGGGTCATGAACTCTTTGGCGTGCTGGTCGTAGTAAGCCTTGACCTCGTCGTCGGTGAGCTTCACCGCCGCAGGGTTGGCCTTGATATTGACCGTGGCGAAATCGCGGGTCTGTTTTTCCAGACGGGCGAATGCCAGTACTTCGGCGTCGGTCACGAAACCGCTGCCGGCGATGCCTGCGCGAACCTGGCCGATCAGCATTTCCTGGGTCAGCATCTGACGGAATTGCAGACGGTTGTAACCCAGTTGACGGATCACCTGGTCGAAGCGGTCAGCGTTGAACTTGCCTTCCACCTGAAATTCCGGCGTCTGCAGGATCACCTGGTCCAGCGCAGCTTCAGAGAAGCCAAACTTGGAATCGGCGGCACCTTGCAACAGCAGCTTGCGATCGATCAGGCTTTTGAGGGCCGCCTCGCGCAGCAGCTTTTCGTCCAGCAGGGAGGCATCGAAATCCTTGCCCAGCTGTTGCATCAACTGGCGGCGTTGCATGTCGACGGCCTGGCCCAGTTCGGTCTGGGTGATTGCTTCACCGTTGACCTTGGCCACGTCCTGTTTATTGTTGTTACCCGAAGCCTGGAAAATGGCTTCGATACCGGTGAACGCCATCAATGCGACGATGATCCCGATAATGGTCTTGGCAATCCAGCCTTGTGAATTGTCCCTGATATTTTGCAGCATGCGTCCCCCAGAAACGGTTGAACTTCAAAAATAGGCAACCGTGGAGCGTGGGTAGAGTCCGGATAGAAGAAAGGCGCATCCGAGGATGCGCCTTCTCGTAACTGGCGGAGCGGACGGGGGTTTGAACCCACACCCCCGGCGTGGCGACCCGATGGATACGTGGGTCGACTGCCGCTCCGCTGCCAGGCCGGACCTGCGTCCGACCCGGGTAGGTCAAGGCTTGATCGGAGCTTAGTTAACGGCTTCTTTCAGGGCTTTGCCGGCTTTGAAACCTGGTTTCTTGGCAGCAGCGATTTGCAGTGCTTTGCCAGTCTGTGGGTTACGGCCAGTGCGAGCTGGGCGATCAGTCACAGAGAACGTACCGAAGCCTACCAGTACCACGGAGTCGCCGGCCTTCAGAGCGCCAGTGACGGATTCGATTACTGCATCCAGCGCACGGCCGGCAGCAGCTTTCGGGATATCAGCGGATGCAGCGATAGCATCAATCAGTTCCGACTTGTTCACTCTAAGTCCCCTTATATATCTATTGAGTATAATTCTAAGTTTTTTGGTAAAAAGCAAAAACCAGTGCTGAATGGCCTACAGACACTTAAGAGCCGCTTTATAACAAGGGCTCTAAAAAGCTGTCAAGGAAGCCCCCAGGCTAATTCGCATTAATGCGTGCTAATTCTTTCCTTGGAATCAGACTCGCGTTTTTCATCTTTCGCGACAATCTCCGGAGCCACATCCGGCAAGGGCTCCGGCGCGTATTGCAGCGCAATTTGCAGGACCTCGTCAATCCATTTAACCGGTTTAATCTGAAGATCCTGCTTAATGTTGTCAGGAATTTCCTTCAAGTCGCGAACATTCTCTTCCGGAATGATCACCGTCTTGATACCGCCACGGTGTGCGGCGAGCAATTTCTCTTTCAGGCCACCAATCGCCAATACTTGGCCACGCAGGGTGATTTCCCCGGTCATTGCGACATCGGCGCGCACCGGAATGCCCGTCAATGCCGACACGAGGGCCGTGCACATGCCTACGCCGGCGCTGGGGCCGTCCTTCGGCGTCGCGCCTTCCGGCATATGGATGTGGGTGTCGTGCTTCTCGTGGAAGTCCAGGGGGATCCCCAGGCTCCGGGCGCGGCTGCGCACCACGGTCTGCGCGGCGGTGATGGATTCGACCATCACGTCACCCAACGAACCGGTCTTGATCAGTTGGCCTTTGCCCGGGATGACCGCGGCTTCGATGGTCAGCAATTCGCCACCCACCTGGGTCCACGCCAGACCCGTCACCTGCCCGACCTGATCCTGCTGCTCGGCCAGGCCATAACGGAATTTTTTCACGCCCAGGAAGTGTTCCAGGGAGTCGGCAACTACCTTCACCGAGAAGCGTTTTTCCAGCGCATGCTCCTTGACCGCCTTGCGGCAGATCTTCGCGATCTGGCGTTCCAGGCCCCGCACACCGGCTTCGCGGGTGTAGTAACGCACGATGTCACGGATCGCTTCGACGTCAAACTCGATCTCGCCCTTCTTCAGGCCGTTGGCCGAAATCTGCTTGGGCGCGAGGTATTTCACGGCGATGTTGATCTTCTCGTCTTCGGTGTAACCCGGCAGGCGAATCACTTCCATCCGGTCCAGCAACGCCGGCGGGATGTTCATCGAGTTGGAGGTGCACAGGAACATTACGTCGGACAGGTCGTAGTCGACTTCCAGGTAATGGTCGTTGAAATTGTGGTTCTGCTCGGGGTCAAGCACTTCAAGCAAGGCCGATGCCGGATCGCCGCGCATGTCGCTGCCCATCTTGTCGATTTCATCGAGCAGGAACAGCGGGTTGCGCACGCCTACCTTTGTCATTTTTTGAATCAATCTTCCGGGCATCGAACCGATGTAAGTCCGGCGGTGACCACGGATTTCCGCTTCGTCACGCACGCCACCCAAGGCCATCCGTACGAACTTGCGGTTGGTTGCACTGGCAATCGACTCGGCCAAGGAGGTTTTACCGACGCCAGGCGGCCCGACCAGGCACAACACCGGACCGCGAATCTTCTTCACGCGCTTTTGCACGGCGAGGTATTCGAGAATACGTTCCTTGACCTCTTCGAGGCCATAATGATCGGCATCGAGAATTTCTTCGGCACGGGCCAGGTCCAGGCGCACCTTGGTCTGGGCCTTCCACGGCACCTGCACCAGCCAGTCGATGTAGGAGCGCACCACGGTGGCTTCGGCCGACATCGGCGACATTTGCTTGAGCTTGTTCAGCTCGGCGGTGGCTTTGGTCAGCGCGTCTTTCGGCAGGCCGGCGGCATCGATGCGCTTTTTCAGCTCTTCGATCTCGTTGTGGCCTTCCTCGCTGTCGCCGAGTTCTTTCTGAATGGCCTTCATCTGCTCGTTCAGGTAGTACTCGCGCTGGCTGCGCTCCATTTGTTTCTTGACGCGGCCACGGATGCGCTTCTCGACCTGCAACAGGTCGATTTCGGCGTCCAGCAGCGCCAGCACGTGTTCAACACGGGCCGACAGGTCGATGATTTCGAGGATGTCTTGCTTCTGCTCGATTTTCAGCGCCATGTGCGCCGCCATGGTATCAACCAGGCGACCGGGCTCATCGATGCTGTTGAGGGAAGACAGGACTTCAGCCGGGACCTTCTTGCCCAACTGCACATACTGCTCGAACTGCGAGAGCAGGCTGCGTACAAAGACTTCCGATTCGCGCTCCGGGGCTTCGACTTCGTCGATCAGCGCCACTTCGGCGCGCAGGTGGCCATCCACCTCCATGAAGCGCTCGACCGCACCGCGTTGCTCGCCTTCCACCAGCACCTTGACGGTGCCATCAGGCAGCTTGAGCAATTGCAGGACGGTGGCAACCGTACCGACGCGGTACAAGGCCTCTTCGCCTGGATCATCGTCAGCAGGATTTTTCTGGGCCAACAGCAGGATTTGCTTGTCGCCCGTCATCGCGGCCTCGAGGGCTTCGATAGACTTCTCGCGCCCCACGAACAGCGGGATAACCATGTGCGGATAGACGACGACATCACGCAACGGCAGGAGAGGCAATTCAATGGTTGTCTTCATGATTTCGCCTCTATGACAGTTGAAAAATAAGCATGAAACCAAGATGGGGGCTGCATGCAAAAAAAACAAGCTTATTGCCAGCAGTTAAACGCAGTAAACACGCTGGAGTAAAAACCCCCGTAAAAACAAAGGGGCCCCTTAAGGCCCCTTGCTTATACCGAACCTGCGAAACGCTTACGCGTCTGGCGCAGCCTTGGCAGCCGGCTCACTGTTTTCGTAGATATACAGTGGCTTGGACTTACCTTCTATGACGCTTTCGTCGATCACCACTTTACTCACCTCGGACTGCGAGGGGATTTCGTACATGGTGTCGAGCAACACGCCTTCAAGGATCGAACGCAGGCCACGTGCACCGGTCTTGCGCTCCAGTGCCCGCTTGGCCACTGACTTGAGTGCGTCGGTACGGAACTCGAGGTCTACACCTTCCATCTCGAACAACTTGGCGTATTGCTTGGTCAGGGCGTTTTTCGGCTCGGTGAGGATCTGGATCAAAGCAGCCTCATCCAGCTCGTCCAACGTGGCCAGGACCGGCAGACGGCCAACGAATTCCGGGATCAGACCGAACTTGACCAGATCGTCAGGCTCGACTTCACGCAGGGACTCGCCCACCTTCTTGCCTTCTTCCTTGCTGCGTACTTCCGCACTGAAACCAATGCCGCCGCGCGTCGAGCGCTGCTGGATCACTTTCTCCAGACCGGAGAAGGCACCGCCACAGATAAACAGGATGTTACGCGTATCGACCTGCAGGAATTCCTGTTGCGGGTGCTTGCGGCCGCCTTGTGGCGGTACGGAAGCCACCGTGCCTTCGATCAGCTTCAACAGGGCTTGCTGCACGCCTTCGCCGGAAACATCACGGGTGATCGACGGGTTGTCCGACTTGCGCGAGATCTTGTCGATTTCGTCGATGTAGACAATACCCATCTGGGCTTTCTCTACGTCGTAGTCGCACTTCTGCAGCAGTTTCTGAATGATGTTCTCGACATCTTCGCCCACGTAGCCAGCCTCGGTGAGGGTGGTGGCGTCGGCATGGTGAAGGGAACGTTCAGCAGGCGAGCGAGGGTTTCTGCAAGCAGGGTTTTACCCGAGCCTGTAGGACCGATCAGCAGGATGTTGCTCTTGCCGAGTTCGACTTCGTCGCCTTTCTTGTCACGCTGGTTCAAACGCTTGTAGTGGTTGTATACCGCTACGGCCAGAACCTTCTTTGCACGCTCTTGACCAATCACGTACTGGTCAAGGATGCCGCTGATTTCTTTAGGCGAAGGCAATTTATGCGCGCTGCTTTCGGCCTGGGCTTCCTGCACCTCCTCACGGATGATGTCATTGCACAGGTCGACGCACTCGTCGCAGATAAAGACCGAGGGGCCGGCAATCAACTTGCGTACTTCATGCTGGCTTTTGCCACAGAAGGAGCAATAAAGCAGCTTGCCGTTGTCCTCGCCGTTGCGGGTGTCAGTCATTCGTTCGATCCAAATCCGATAGGCTTGCAACACAAGATGAAGGCTTATGCGGGCTTTTTCAAGCCCGCCGGTGATCGGATAACCCGACCAGCCCTATTTTGAGCTGCTTATATTAAGCGGGGCGCTTTTCGATCACTGCGTCGATCAACCCGTATTCACGTGCGGCTTCGGCGCTCATGAAGTTGTCGCGGTTGGTATCGCGCTCGATTTCTTCCAGGGTGTGCCCGCTGTGCTTGGCCATCAGCGTGTTGAGGCGCTCGCGGATAAACAGGATTTCCTTGGCGTGGATTTCGATGTCCGACGCCTGGCCCTGGAAACCGCCCAGCGGCTGGTGAATCATCACGCGCGAGTTCGGCAGGCAGTAACGCTTGCCTTCGGCCCCCGCGGTCAGCAGGAACGCACCCATGCTGCACGCCTGGCCAATGCAGGTCGTCGATACATTCGGCTTGATGAACTGCATGGTGTCGTAGATCGACATGCCCGCCGTCACCGAACCGCCTGGGGAGTTGATGTAGAGATGGATGTCCTTGTCCGGGTTTTCCGCTTCAAGGAACAGCAGCTGCGCACAAATCAGGTTGGCCATGTAGTCCTCTACCGGGCCCACCAGAAAGATCACTCGCTCCTTGAGCAGGCGTGAGTAGATGTCGTAGGCGCGTTCGCCACGAGCGGACTGCTCGACAACCATCGGGACCAGGCCGCCGGCGGCCTGGATATCAGAGTTCTGCTGAATATAGGAATTACGGAACATGCTCTGCAGTTACTCCCAAATAGTCATGTCTTGAAAACGCATAAGCCAGCGCGAGGCTGGCTTATGGTTGAATTTCCAACGAGTTGGACAATCAGTCGGCTTGTGCTGCTTCCGCCGGCTTGACTGCTTCTTCGTAAGAGACCGCTTTATCGGTCACCTTAGCCTTCTGCAGAACAGTATCCACAACTTGTTCTTCCAGCACAACCGAACGTACTTCGTTCAGCTGCTGGTCGTTCTTGTAGTACCAGGACACGACCTGCTCAGGCTCCTGGTAGGCCGAAGCCATTTCCTGGATCATTTCGCGAACACGGTCTTCGTCAGGCTTGAGGTCGAACTGCTTGACCACTTCAGCCACGATCAGACCCAGCACGACGCGGCGCTTGGCTTGCTCTTCGAACAGCTCGGCCGGCAGTTGATCAGGCTTGATGTTGCCACCAAACTGCTGGACCGCTTGTACGCGCAGGCGATCCACTTCGTTGGACAGCAGGGCCTTAGGCACTTCGATCGAGTTGGCGGCCAGCAGACCGTCCATGACCTGGTTCTTGACCTTCGACTTGATGGCCTGGCGCAGCTCGCGCTCCATGTTCTTGCGAACTTCGGTGCGGAAGCCTTCGATACCGGTTTCCTTGATACCGAATTGAGCGAAGAATTCTTCGTTCAGCTCAGGCAGCTTAGGCTCGGAAACGCTGTTGACGGTCACGGTGAACTCGGCGGCTTTGCCGGCCAGGTCCAGGTTCTGGTAGTCAGCAGGAAATTCCAGGTTCAGAACGCGCTCTTCACCGGCCTTGGCGCCAACCAGGCCATCTTCGAAGCCCGGGATCATGCGGTTGGAACCCAACACCAGTTGAGTGCCCTTGGCGGAGCCGCCAGCGAAGACTTCGCCGTCAACCTTGCCGACAAAATCGATGTTCAACTGGTCTTCGTTCTGGGCGGCACGCTCGGCCACTTCAAAACGGGTGTTCTGCTTGCGCAGGATTTCCAGCATGTTGTCCAGGTCCGAATCAGCGACGTCGGCGCTCAGGCGCTCGATTTCGATGCCTTCAAAACCGGCCACTTCAAACTCAGGAAACACTTCGAACGTCGCAACGTACTCGAGGTCCTTGCCCGCTTCCAGGGACTTGGGCTCGATCGACGGCGAACCAGCCGGGTTCAGCTTTTGCTCAACCACGGCTTCATAGAAAGAAGCCTGGATCACGTCACCGACAGCTTCCTGGCGCGCATCGGCACCAAAACGGCGCTTGATTTCGCTCATCGGCACTTTGCCTGGACGGAAACCAGCGATCTTGGCCTTCTGGGCAGTCTGCTGCAGACGCTTGTTGACCGCAGTCTCGATACGCTCTGCTGGCACAGTGATGCTCAGGCGGCGCTCGATAGCAGTAGTATTTTCAACAGAAACTTGCATGGATATTCCTCGTTGCACAGACGTTAGCCGGCCATTTCCGACCCCAATCAAGGGCATGCATTCTAGTGGGTCAAACTCAAGAAGTCACCCTACTGAAAATACGCCCGAAAACAGCCGGCAATTTATCGGTACGAAGGCACGGATGCACCTCGCCCCGATGACAAATACAGCCAAGTACGCCAGGGCTCTGCGCCGCCCCTTCCTATATAGAAGAAGTCATTGTCCAGCGCCCTGGCGGCCAACCCTCACACAGGGCCGGCAAGCAGCGCGGCATCATCGAGACACACAAATACGACGAAGCGCCCTGCCGGTGCGGCCCAGTAACTGCAGCCGCCGGATATTCGAACCGCTGAAACCAAAAAAGGCGCCAGACTGTTAAATCTGGCGCCTTTCGAATATGGGGTGGACGAAGGGGATCGAACCCTCGACAACGGGAGTCACAATCCCGTGCTCTACCAACTGAGCTACGCCCACCATATTGCGTTAACAAAGAAACCAAAACCCTTCTTTGTCGAGCCAGGCCCTACCTTTCGACGGGGCCAAGCTTTATTTGGTGCGGATGAAGAGACTCGAACTCTTACGCCTCGCGGCGCTGGAACCTAAATCCAGTGTGTCTACCAATTCCACCACATCCGCGCTTGAAGCTCTTAAAGCAAAGGCGCCAGACGGTTAATCTGGCGCCTTTCAAATATGGGGTGGACGAAGGGGATCGAACCCTCGACAACGGGAGTCACAATCCCGTGCTCTACCAACTGAGCTACGCCCACCATCTAACGCTACTTGTGCCAAAGCTGCCTAATGGCGCACCCGGCAGGACTCGAACCTGCGACCATCCGCTTAGAAGGCGGATGCTCTATCCAGCTGAGCTACGGGCGCCTTATTAATCTGTACTCTTGGAGGATTACAAACTAAGTGCTTCCAGCCTTGCAGAACAACACTCTATTCTGCTTGACCTTCTCAACCAGTGCTAGGCTGTGCCCGACAAGTGCGACGAATAGTATAGACGCCCTCGAAACCCGTCAAATCTTTTTTAAAAAAAACTGATTTTATTTAAGGGCTTAGGGCAATTTGCAGACCAAGCGCCTTTGCCCTCACCTCCTGACATGCGAGAATGCGCGCACTTTTCTTCCCCCTCTCGATGGTTAATCACGCGTAATGACTGCACAACTGATCGACGGCAAATCAATCGCCGCCAGCCTGCGCCAGCAGATCGCCAAACAAGTCACCGAGCGCAGCCGGCAAGGCCTGCGCACGCCTGGCCTTGCGGTGATCCTGGTTGGCAGCGATCCTGCCTCACAGGTTTATGTCTCGCACAAGCGTAAAGACTGTGAAGAGGTCGGCTTTATTTCCAAAGCCTACGACTTGCCTGCCGAGACCACCCAGCAGGCCCTTACCGACCTGATCGACGGCCTCAACGACGACCCGAAGATCGATGGCATCCTGCTGCAACTGCCCCTGCCCGAGCACCTCGACGCCTCCAGCCTGCTGGAGCGCATCCGCCCCGACAAAGACGTCGACGGTTTCCACCCTTATAATGTCGGCCGCCTGGCCCAGCGTATCCCGCTACTGCGCCCGTGCACCCCGAAAGGCATCATGACCCTGCTGGAAAGCACCGGTATCGATTTGTACGGCCTCGATGCAGTAGTGGTCGGCGCTTCCAATATCGTCGGCCGTCCGATGGCGATGGAGCTGCTGCTGGCCGGCTGCACCGTGACCGTCACCCACCGCTTCACCAAGGACCTTGCCGGCCATGTTGGCCGCGCTGACCTGGTGGTGGTCGCAGCCGGCAAGCCGGGGCTGGTCAAGGGGGAGTGGATCAAGGAAGGCGCCATCGTCATCGACGTAGGGATCAACCGCCAGGACGACGGTAAGCTGGTGGGCGACGTGGTGTACGAAACCGCCCTGCCCCGCGCCGGCTGGATCACCCCCGTGCCAGGCGGCGTCGGGCCGATGACCCGCGCCTGCCTGCTGGAAAACACCTTGTACGCCGCAGAGACCCTGCACGGGTAATAACCAGGCGTACTGAAAAAGCCCTGTTTTATCGCAGGGCTTTTTATTGGCTGCAATAAAACTGTTTTTTCTTAGTTTTTAGTCACTTTCATCGGGTTCCAGAAGAACATTCGACAGTTTCTGATCCATACTCCTAAAATGTAACGGCATTTATCAAAAAACCGTTACCCAACGGCATTTCATTACCTTTTAGCGAGTTCATCCGCGTGAAAATTCGTCTTTCTCTTGTCAGCCTGTTTTTCGCTGTCACAGGCACCTTTGCGCACGCCGCCGAAACCACCCAGGCCCCGCGTGACATCTCCAAACTGCAGATCGCCTCCGGCAGCGCCATGCTGGTGGACCTGCAGACCAATAAAGTCATTTATTCCAGCAACCCTGACGTGGTGGTGCCCATCGCCTCGGTGAGCAAATTGATGACCGGCCTCATCGTGCTTGAGGCCAAGCAGAATATGGACGAATACATCGATATCAACATCACTGACACGCCGGAGATGAAGGGTGTGTTCTCACGCGTGAAGATCGGCAGTCAGATGCCGCGCAAGGAAATGCTGCTGATTGCCCTGATGTCCTCGGAAAACCGCGCCGCCGCGAGCCTGGCGCATCATTACCCGGGTGGCTATGCGGCGTTTATCGCGGCGATGAACGCCAAGGCCAAGGCACTGGGCATGACCAGCACCCACTACGTCGAGCCCACCGGGCTGTCGATCCACAACGTGTCTACCGCCCGCGACCTGAGCAAACTGCTGGCCGCCGCGCGCCACTATCCGCTGCTCAGCCAACTGAGTACCACCAAGGAAAAGACCGTGTCGTTCCGCAAGCCCAACTACACGCTGGGCTTCTCCAACACCGATCACCTGATCAACCGCGCCAACTGGGACATCAAGCTGACCAAGACCGGTTTTACCAACCAGGCCGGCCACTGCCTGGTACTGGTGACCAGCATGGGTAACCGCCCGGTGTCGTTGGTGATCCTGGATGCCTTCGGCAAATTCACCCACTTTGCCGATGCCAGCCGTATCCGCAATTGGGTAGAAACCGGCAAGAGCGGTTCGGTACCGGATGTGGCGTTGCGCTACAAGGCCGACAAAAACCTTAAAAATCGTTCTAACGCTGCACAGTCGCGTCGCTAACCGTGCAGTCCCTCTGTGAGAGCTGGCTTGCCTGCGATAGCTGAAAACCCAGCGGGATGTCTGATACACCGCATTCTGCTGACTGGGTCTGCTTCGCAGCCCAACGC
>JAFHKH010000014.1 GCA_016937595.1 Pseudomonas cedrina subsp. fulgida
CACCAGCGCCCTCGCCGACGAACTGGTGGAAGACAAGTACCACAACGCCACGATCTACACCGCCTGGTCCCATGGCTACCTGCCGGAGCTGATCAACAAGGTGGCGAGCGAAGCGTCAGGCGAAAAACACACCATCACCGACGATTGGTCCGGCAGCGACTACGACACGTTGTACGTGCTGACATTGACCTGGCACAACGGCAAGGCCTCGCTGCTCAGCCGCAACTACAAGCAAGGCTTGAACGACGGCGACGAAAGCTGCCCGGAACCCACACAGGTGAGTGCCGATAGCTGACAGCGTATGATGGGCCGCTATCGTCTCCTCTGCGGATCATCACCATGCCCGAGCTTATTTCCTCCCAGCCCAACCGGGGCTGGTCCTTCTGGTGGAAACCGGCGCTGTTCCTGCTGGTCGCCTGCGTCGGCCTCTACTATGTGAAGTGGTCGCCTTACTACCTCAAGGCCTTTGTGGCCGCCGACAACCACAGCATCGGCGCCTCGATCCTCAATGATCAACAAAGCTCGCCCCTGGCGGCAGCGCTGGCCTATGCACAGGTGTATTTCCTGGCGATCTGGAAAGCCGCGGTGCTGGCGGTGATCCTCGGTTCGCTGCTGCAAGTGCTGATCCCCCGTGACTGGTTGCTGCGTCTGTTCGGCGTGCCGGGCTGGGCTCGACCTTGCGCGGCGGGCTGTTCGCCTTGCCCGGGATGATGTGCAGCTGCTGCGCGGCACCGGTGGCGGCGGGTATGCGGCGCCAGCAGGTGTCGGTGGGCGCGGCGCTGGCAGTTCGTGGATCGCCAACCCGGTGTTGAACCCGGCGACGCTGGTGTTCATGGGCTT
>JAFHKH010000140.1 GCA_016937595.1 Pseudomonas cedrina subsp. fulgida
GCCGCGAAGAAATCTTCGGCCCGGTGCTGACCGTGATGAGCTGGACCGAAATCGACGACCTGGTGCTGCGCGCCAATGATTCGCCCTATGGCCTCGCCGCCGGCCTGTGGACCCGCGACCTGCGTTCGGCGCACCGCGTGGCCGCGCAACTCAAGGCCGGCTCGGTGTGGATCAATTGCTGGAACGTGGTCGACCCGTCTTCGCCGTTCGGCGGCTACAAACAATCCGGCTGGGGCCGGGAAATGGGCAAGAACGTGATCGACGCCTACACCGAGACCAAAAGCGTGTTCGTCGATCTCGCCTGAACTGAATAATCACAAGAGGAAATGGCAATGGATCTGGAATTGAAAGGCCGCGTGGCGATCGTCACCGGCGGCGGCATGGGCATCGGCAAGGAAGTCGCGCGTTTTCTGTCCGAAGAAGGCTGCAAGGTGGTGATCTGCGCGCGCCGCATGGCGTTCCTGCAACTGGCTGCCGAAGAGATCACCGCACAGACCGGCAACGAAGTGCTGCCGCTGTTCTGTGACACCAATGACATGGCGGCGGTGTCGGCGATGGTCGACGCGGCGTACAAGCATTTCGGCCGTATCGACATCCTCGTCAACGGTGCCGCGGCCCCGTCCGGTGTGGTGCGCAATGACATCGAACATGCCGGCGACGACGAACTGCTGTCGGACCTCAATACCAAGGTGATTGGCTACTTCCGTTGTGCCAAGGCCGTGACGCCGCACATGAAGGCCGCCGGCTTCGGTCGCATCATCAACATCGGCGGGCTCACCGGGCGCAGCAGCAAAGTGCTCTCGGGCATGCGCAACCTGGCCATCGCGCACATGACCAAGACCCTGTCCGACCAGTTGGGCGCTTCGGGCATCACGGTCAACCTGATTCACCCCGGCGTGGTGGATACCCCGCATATCCAGGAGTTGTACGAGCGTGAAGCGGTCAAGCAAGGCAAGACCGCGGAACAGGTCGAGCAGGCCTACATCGACGCCACGCCGATTCGCCGCACCCTGGCACCGATCGAAATGGGCTGGCTGATCGGTTTCCTGGCCTCGCCGAAGGCCGGCGCGGTGACCGGTGAGTCCATCGGTATCGACGGTGGTTTGACCCGTGGCATCTATATCTGAGGAGTACCGAAGATGAGTAACGGAACCCTTTTGGTCGCCACCGTCGGGCAGGCGGTGATCCGCAGCGCCGACGATGGCAAGACCTGGCATCGCCTGGGCCTGGGGCAGGACCTTGAGTTCGATGCGATCACCCGCTCCCTCAGCGTGCACCCCGACACGCCCGAGCGCATCTATGCCGGCACGACGTGGGCTTGTGTGTCAGCCACGACACCGGTGGCCATTGGCAGCGTGTCGATTCGCCGTTCAACGGGCAGACGGTGTGGAAAGTCGCCGTCGACCCGCAGGACGCGCAACGGATTTTCGTCGGCACCGGCGCACCTTCACGCGCCGTGTTGTGGCGTACCCTGGATGGCGGCCTGAGCTGGGATCGCGCGCCGGTGGAAATCCCCGAGTTCTGCGATGGCGTCAGTCGCCCGCGCCTGCTGGCCTTCGCCTATGACCCCACCGACCGCAACCAGCTGTGGTTCGGCCTGGAGGAGGGCGGGTTGTTCCATTCGCGTGACGGCGGTGACACCTGGACGCGTGTCGATGACCGCCTGCTGTGGGACTACAACTCGGACATCCACAACATCGTGGTCCTGCCCAATCACGGTGAGAAAGTCATCGTGGTGGTTTGCGTCAATGCGGTCTACCGCAGCCTGGACGAGGGGCTGAGCTGGACCGGCATTGTCGGTCGCGAAGCCTTCGGCCTGTACTACTTGCGCGCCATGAGCGCGCCGCCGGGCACCGAGGACACGCTGTACCTGAGCATTTCCGACGGTACCCCCGGCACCACCAGCAAGATCCTGATATCCCGTGACGCAGCACTCACGTGGACCGTGCTGCCCCTGCCGCAGCAGCCCAACTCCTGCGTCTGGGCCATTGCCTTCAACCCGGCCAACCCGCGCCAGATCGTGGCGGGCACCAAGTACGGGCATTTGTTCACCTCCGACAATGGCGGCGATGGCTGGCAGAAGCACTGGCGCGAATTCAGTGAGATCGCCGATGTGCTGTGGACGCCCGCCGTGGCGCAGATCAAGGCCGGGCATCAATCCATCGTCAAGAAGAACTGAGGTTAGCGGTGATGAAAGTCAAAATCCTTCGGACCCACATATCGCTGTTTGTGAGTGATCCTGATGTGTCGGCACGCTGGTATGCCGACATCCTGGGCATGCACGAAAGTGCCCGGGGCGAAAGCTGGGTCATGATGGCGTTTGGCACCAAGCACCACGATATCGCCTTGATTCGTGCAGAACCCGGCGCCCACCAGGGCGGCCTGGGCCTGCAGCACTACGGGTTGGAAATCGAGGGTGACATGACCACCTTGCGCCAGCTCTACGGCATGTTGCTGAAGAAGGGCGTCGAGGTGGTGAAAATTACCGATCATGAAATCGGCAACGGCCTGTATTTCAACGACCCCGATTGCAATCGCATGGAATTCTTTCTCGAGACCGAGCATGACGATGCGTGCGGCAAGGCCCGCTTCAAGGCCGCCCATGCGCCGAGTCGTAATATCACGCTTGACCCCCTTGACCCGCTTTGAACCGAGGTTCACCTGATGAAAACTGCAAATTTCGCCAGCTATCACATCCGTAAATGGTACAGCTTTGTCGAAGAGACCCTGGCCAATGAAACCGGGCAACTGGCCGATGGGGAGCCGTTGTTCAAGTATGCCGTGGCCGCGGTGATCGACAACCCGTATGCCGGGCGCTTCAGCCAGGACCTGGCGCAATTGGTCGAGCCGTCGCCGCTGTTGGGCGAAGAATTCGGCCGGCGCATCCAGGCACTCGCCGGCAGCCGTGAAATCATCAGCTACGGCAAGGCTATCCTGGTGGGCAGCGCGGGCGAGTACGAGCACGGTAACGCGCTGCTGACCAACCCGGCCGCCGATCCCATCCGCGTGGCCCTGGGCGGCGGCAAGTCGTGGGTGCCGTCCACCGGCAAGCGTGGCGGCCCAGGTTCGACCATCGACGTGCCGCTGGCGCACAAGGACGCGTTGTATGTGCGTTCGCACTATGACAGTTTCTCCCTGACCTTCGGCGACGGTCCTTCGCCGGATGAAATCGTCGTGATCTGGGCCTTCGCCACGCGCGGGCGTTTGCATGCGCGGTTGGGCGGCCTGAAAGCCGAAGAGGTCAAGGGCCTGGACGGCCTGCACTGAAAACACTCATGTAGGAGCGAGCTTGCTCGCGAAGAACGTCAACGATAACGCGTTCATTCTGGATAAATGCAGTGCCTATGCGTTCTTCGCGAGCAGCTCGCTCCTACAGGGGAGGCGTTAGCCGGTCAGGCCTTGGCGCGATCCAGCAGGTACTGGGTCAGCAGTGGCACCGGGCGGCCGGTTGCGCCCTTGTCCTTGCCGCCGCTGGTCCAGGCCGTGCCGGCGATGTCCAGGTGCGCCCAGTTGAAGTTCTTGGCAAAGCGCGACAGGAAGCACGCAGCGGTGATGGTGCCGGCTTTCGGGCCGCCGATGTTGGCGATGTCGGCGAACGGGCTGTCCAGTTGCTCCTGGTACTCATCGAACAGCGGCAGTTGCCAGGCGCGGTCGTCGGCGGCCTTGCCGGCGCTGAGCAGTTGCTCGATCAGCTCGTCGTTGTTGCCCAGCAGGCCCGACGTGTGGGCGCCCAGGGCCACCACGCAGGCACCGGTCAGGGTCGCGATGTCGATCACCGCCTGTGGCTTGAAGCGTTCGGCGTAGGTCAGGGCATCGCACAGCACCAGGCGGCCTTCGGCGTCGGTGTTGAGGATTTCGACGGTCTGGCCGCTCAGGGTGGTGACGATATCGCCCGGACGGGTCGCGCCGCCGCTCGGCATGTTCTCGGCGCAGGCCAGGATGCACACCAGGTTGATCGGCAGCTTGAGTTCCAGCACGGCGCGCAGGGTGCCGAACACGCTGGCGGCGCCGCCCATGTCGTACTTCATCTCGTCCATGCCCAGGCCGGGCTTGAGGCTGATGCCGCCGGTGTCGAAGGTGATGCCTTTGCCGACCAGGGCGTAAGGTTTCTCGGACTTCTTGCCGCCGTTGTATTGCATCACGATCAGGCGTGGCGGCTGGTCGCTGCCCTGGCCCACGGCATAGAACGAACCCATGCCCAGTTCCTTGATTTTTTTCTCATCCAGCACTTCAACCTTCAGGCCCTTGAACTCTTTGCCCAATGCCTTGGCCTGTTCGCCTAAGAAAGTCGGGTGGCAGATGTTCGGCGGCAGGTTGCCCAGGTCGCGGGTGAAGGACATGCCATTGGCGATCGCTGTCGCGTGGGTCACGGCGCGCTCGACTTCAGCCTGGGCGGCCTTGATCGTCAGCAGGGTGATTTTCTTCAGGGCGCGCGGTTCGGCTTTCTGCCTCTTGAATTGGTCGAAGATGTAACCGCCGTCTACCAGGCTTTCGGCCAGCAGGCGGGTCTTGCCGTAGCTGTCGCGGCCTTTGACCACGATTTCATCGAGTGCCAGCGCTGCGTCGCTGCCGCCCAGGCCCTTGAGGGTGGTGAGGATGCCAGCGATGATTTTGCGGAACGGGCGGTCGCCGAGTTCGGCCTCCTTGCCCACGCCCACCAGCAATACGCGGTCGGCCTTGAGGTTGGGCAGGCTTTGCAGCAGCAGGCTCTGACCGACTTTGCCGGCCAGGTCGCCGCGCTTGAGCACCGCGCTGATGGCGCCGCCACTGAGTTCGTCGAGTTGCTTGGCGGCGACGCCGAGCGTGCGGCCTTCGCCAATGGCGACCACGAGGGTGGCGGTTTTCAACGTTTCGGGGCTAACGCTTTTTACAACCAGTTCCATTTTCGGGTCCCTTATAAAGGTCGTTTAGCCAGGAGTCTGTACTCCGGCTTCAATACCGGGCAGCTGTGTAAACCGCCGGCGACAAAGGCCGCAGTTTGAACCTCGCCGACGGAGCCTGACAACCCTTGCCATCGGCTTTATGCATGTGCGTGACCAAGCTCCGTGACAGGCGCGATCAATCACAGGATAATGCGCCATCTTTTTAGCCGGCCCTGTGTAAAGGGGGCTGACTCGGTATGCTTGCTTGTTTGGCCGCCTTAGCCTGACAACCCTGGAGTGTCTGGTTTGATCGTCTTCCGTTATCTGTCCCGCGAAGTCCTGTTGACCCTGAGTGCCGTGAGTGCGGTCTTGCTGGTCATCATCATGAGTGGTCGTTTCGTCAAATACCTGGCCCAGGCTGCCTCCGGCGCGCTGGACCCAGGCTCGCTGTTCCTGATCATGGGCTTTCGCCTGCCAGGCTTCCTGCAGCTGATCCTGCCGTTGGGCCTGTTCCTCGGGATCCTGCTGGCGTACGGCCGCCTGTACCTGGAAAGCGAAATGACCGTGCTCTCGGCCACCGGCATGAGCCAGCAACGCCTGCTGGGCATGACCATGATCCCGGCGGCCGGCGTTGCGCTGATTGTGGCCTGGCTGAGCCTGAGCCTGGCGCCCCAGGGCGCCATGCAGTTCCAGTTGGTGCTGAACAAACAGGACGCGATGACCGAGTTCGACACCCTCGAGCCCGGCCGTTTCCAGGCGCTCAATGACGGCTCGCGGGTGACCTACACCGAAACCCTGACCGACGACCGCGCCAACCTGGGCGGGGTGTTCATCTCCGAGAAGCGCCTGGGCCAGGATAAGAAGGACCGCGGCATTTCCATACTGGTGGCTGATTCGGGTCGCCAGGAAGTGCGCCCGGATGGCAGCCGCTACCTGATCCTGGAAAACGGCTACCGCTACGACGGCAGCCCAGGCATGGCGGATTACCGCGCCATCCAGTACGACACCTACGGCGTCATGCTCGCTCGTCCGGATATCAGTGACGAAGTCACCGACCGCGACGCGATCCCGACCAGCGCGCTGTTCGGCAGCAATGAACTGCGCTCCATCGCCGAGCTGCAATGGCGAATTTCCCTGCCGCTGCTGGTGTTCATCGTGACCTTGATGGCTGTGCCGCTGTCGCGCGTCAACCCGCGCCAGGGGCGTTTCCTCAAGCTGCTGCCGGCGATCCTGTTGTACATGGCGTACCTGACCATCCTGATTTCCGCCCGTGGTTCCCTGGAAAAAGGCAAGCTGTCGCCGACCCTGGGCCTGTGGTGGGTACACGGGATCTTCCTGGTGATCGGCCTGGGGCTGCTCTACTGGGAACCGATCCGTTTGAAAATGAAGAGCCGTCGTGGCCAGAAGGAGTTGGCTCGTGGCTAAGCTCGATCGCTACATTGGTAGCAGCGTACTGATCGCCATCCTGGCGGTGTTGGGCATCATCCTCGGCCTGGCCTCGTTGTTCGCCTTCATCGACGAAGTGGGCAACGTCAGCGATACCTATACCGTTTGGGACGTGCTCAGCTACGTGGCCCTCACCGCGCCGCGCCGGCTCTACGACATGATGCCGATGGCCGCGCTGATCGGCTGCCTGATCGGCCTGGGCAGCCTGGCCAGCAACAGCGAACTGACCATCATGCGCGCCGCCGGCGTGTCCATTGGCCGTATCGTCTGGGCGGTGATGAAACCCATGCTTCTGCTGATGGCCTGCAGCGTGCTGATCGGCGAATACGTCGCGCCACCCGCCGAAACCACCGCCCAGGCCAATCGCGCCCTGGCCCAGGGATCGGGCGATGCGCAAAGCGCCAAGCACGGCCTGTGGCACCGCCAGGGTGATGAGTTCATCCATATCAACGCCGTGCAACCCGGCGGCCTGTTGATTGGCGTGACGCGCTATACCTTCGACAAGGAACGCCACCTGCTGTCGTCAAGCTTCGCCAAACGTGCGCAATTCGGCGACGAAAAATGGCAACTCAGCGATGTCACCACCACCCACTTCCGCAATATCGGCCAAGGCACCAAGGCCTTCACCGAAGTGATCAATGTGCCGAGCGAAGAGTGGGACATCGCCCTCAAGCCGCAATTGCTCAATACCGTGGTGATGATCCCGGAAAGCCTGCCAATCTCCGGGCTGTGGGGTTACATCCACTACCTCAAGGACCAGGGCCTGAACAACGGTCGTTACTGGCTGGCATTCTGGGTCAAAGTGTTGCAACCGGTGGTAACCGCTGCGCTGGTGCTGATGGCCATCTCGTTTATCTTTGGCCCCTTGCGCTCGGTCACCCTCGGCCAGCGGGTGTTTACCGGTGTGCTGGTAGGGTTCACCTTCCGCATCGCCCAGGACCTGCTCGGCCCGTCAAGCCTGGTGTTTGGCTTCTCACCGCTGTTCGCGGTGCTGGTGCCCACGGCCATCTGCGCCCTGGCCGGGTTCTGGCTGTTGCGCAGAGCTGGCTGATACCGCGCTTATGAACAAAAAATGCCCTGGTCGAAAGATCGGGGCATTTTTGTTCTGGTCAGCAAAGATGACGTCTGGCCCGAGCATCAGGTACAATTCCCGGCTATTTTTCAGCGGGCAATCTGCCTGCAGCCTTTTTGAGTGTTGATCCGTGAGTGATTTGAGTCATATCCGCAATTTCTCCATCATCGCCCACATTGACCATGGTAAGTCGACGCTGGCCGATCGATTCATCCAGATGTGCGGCGGCCTTGCCGAGCGTGAAATGGAAGCCCAGGTACTGGATTCCATGGACCTCGAACGCGAGCGCGGGATCACCATCAAGGCCCACAGCGTTACCCTGTACTACACCGCCAAAGACGGTATCAAGTACCAGCTCAACTTCATTGACACCCCAGGCCACGTCGACTTCACCTATGAAGTCAGCCGTTCCCTGGCCGCCTGCGAAGGCGCGCTGCTGGTGGTGGACGCGGGGCAGGGCGTTGAAGCCCAATCCGTTGCCAACTGCTACACGGCCATCGAGCAGGGCCTGGAAGTGATGCCGGTGCTGAACAAGATCGACTTGCCGCAAGCCGATCCGGACCGCGTAAAAGAAGAAATCGAAAAAATCATCGGCATTGACGCCACCGACGCCGTCGAGTGCAGCGCCAAGACCGGCCTTGGCGTCGACGAAGTGCTCGAACGCCTGGTCAAGACCATCCCCGCACCCACCGGCAACTACGAAGATCCGCTGCAAGCGTTGATCATCGACTCCTGGTTCGACAACTACCTGGGCGTTGTCTCCCTGGTACGCGTGCGCCACGGCCGTGTGAAGAAAGGCGACAAGATCCTCGTCAAGTCCACCGGCAAGATCCACCTGGTGGACAGCGTCGGTGTGTTCAACCCCAAGCACACCGCGACCACCGATCTGAAAGCCGGTGAAGTCGGCTTCATCATCGCCGGTATCAAGGACATCCACGGTGCACCGGTCGGTGACACCCTGACCTTGAGCTCCACCCCAGACGTCGATGTGCTGCCAGGCTTCAAGCGCATCCAGCCACAGGTCTACGCCGGCCTGTTCCCGGTCAGCTCCGACGACTTCGAAGACTTCCGCGAAGCCCTGCAAAAGCTGACCCTCAACGACTCGTCGTTGCAGTACACCCCGGAAAGCTCCGACGCCCTGGGCTTCGGCTTCCGCTGCGGGTTCCTGGGCATGCTGCACATGGAAATCATCCAGGAGCGCCTTGAGCGCGAATACGACCTGGACCTGATCACCACCGCGCCGACCGTTATTTTCGAGCTGGCGCTGAAAACCGGTGAAACGATTTACGTCGACAACCCGTCCAAGCTTCCAGACCTGTCTTCCATCGAAGACATGCGCGAACCCATCGTGCGCGCCAATATTCTTGTGCCGCAGGAACACCTGGGCAACGTCATTACCCTGTGTATCGAAAAGCGTGGCGTACAGCACGACATGCTGTTCCTCGGTACCCAGGTGCAAGTGACCTACGATTTGCCGATGAACGAAGTGGTACTGGACTTCTTCGACCGTCTCAAATCCACCAGTCGCGGCTATGCTTCGCTGGATTACCATTTCGACCGTTACCAATCGGCCAATCTGGTGAAGCTGGATGTGTTGATCAACGGCGACAAGGTTGATGCCTTGGCACTGATCGTGCACAAGGACAACGCGCACTACAAAGGTCGCCAGTTGACCGAAAAGATGAAAGAACTGATTCCGCGCCAGATGTTCGACGTTGCGATCCAGGCCGCCATTGGCGGGCAGATCATCGCGCGGACCTCCGTCAAGGCTCTCAGAAAGAACGTACTGGCCAAATGCTACGGCGGTGACGTAAGCCGTAAGCGCAAGCTGCTTGAAAAGCAAAAGGCCGGTAAAAAACGCATGAAGCAAGTGGGCAACGTGGAAATTCCACAAGAAGCCTTCCTTGCGGTGCTCAGGTTGGATAGTTAGGTCCTATGTCGCTAAATTTCCCGCTGTTGCTGGTCATCGCCGTTGCCGTCTGCGGTCTGTTGGCATTGCTCGATCTGGTGTTCTTCGCCCCGCGTCGGCGGGCGGCTATCGCGTCCTATCAGGGCAGCGTCAGCCAGCCCGACGGCGTGGTGCTCGAGAAGCTGAACAAAGAGCCTTTGCTGGTTGAATACGGCAAGTCGTTCTTCCCGGTATTGTTCATCGTGCTGGTGCTGCGTTCGTTCCTGGTGGAGCCGTTCCAGATCCCGTCGGGGTCGATGAAGCCTACCCTGGATGTGGGCGACTTCATCCTGGTGAACAAGTTTTCCTACGGGATCCGTTTGCCGGTGATCGACAAGAAGGTCATCGAGATCGGTGACCCGCAGCGCGGCGATGTGATGGTGTTCCGCTACCCGAGCGACCCGAACGTCAACTACATCAAGCGTGTGGTCGGCCTGCCGGGCGACGTGATTCGCTACACCAGCGACAAGCGCCTGTTCATCAACGGTGAGTCGGTGGCCGAGAAGCTGCTGGGTTCCGAGCCGAACACCCTGGGCAGCGCCGAGCTGTATCAGGAAAAGCTCGGTGCGGTCGAGCACCAGATCCGCAAGGAAATGAGCCGCTACCGCGCCACGCCGGACGGCCAATGGAAGGTGCGGCCGGGCACTATTTCATGATGGGCGACAACCGTGACAACTCCAATGACAGCCGCTACTGGGATGATCCCAATATTCCCAAGGACCTGCTGGGCATGGTTCCCGACCAGAATATCGTCGGCAAGGCCTTTGCGGTCTGGATGAGCTGGCCGGAACCCAAACTCAGCCACCTGCCGAATTTCTCGCGGGTCGGGCTGATCAAGTAATACAGGCGCGCTGTGAACACAGCGCCGAATGCTTTTCTGGGGTTGGGACAAATCGGTCCAGCCCCATGCAGCACCAACCAGGATTTGAATTTGAACACTGCGTCAATCGTCGATGGCCGCCGGTGCCACCAAACAGATATGGGTAAACCGTGAGCGTTTCTTTAAGCCGTCTCGAGCGCCAGCTCGGCTACACCTTCAAGGACCAGGAATTGATGGTCCTTGCCCTCACACACCGCAGCTTTGCAGGGCGCAATAACGAGCGCCTGGAATTCCTCGGTGATGCCATCCTCAATTTCGCCGCCGGTGAGGCGCTGTTCGAGCGTTTTCCTCAAGCGCGCGAAGGCCAGCTTTCGCGTCTGCGCGCACGCCTTGTGAAAGGCGAGACCCTGGCCGTGCTGGCCCGAGGTTTCGGCCTGGGCGAGTACCTGCGGTTGGGTTCCGGTGAATTGAAAAGCGGCGGTTTTCGTCGCGAGTCGATCCTGGCTGATGCCCTGGAAGCGTTGATCGGTGCGATCTACCTCGATGCAGGGATGGAGACGGCCAAGGAGCGCGTAGTCGCCTGGCTGGCTTCGGAAATCGAAAGCCTGACACTGGTGGACACCAACAAAGATCCCAAGACCCGTCTGCAGGAGTACCTGCAATCCCGTGGTTGCGAACTGCCACGCTACGAAGTGGTGGATATCCAGGGTGAGCCGCATTGCCGCGTGTTCTTCGTGGAATGTGAAATCACCTTACTGAATGAAAAAAGCCGAGGTCAGGGTGTGAGCCGTCGTATTGCCGAACAGGTAGCGGCCGCTGCAGCACTGATTGCCCTGGGCGTGGAGAATGGCCATGACTGATTCAACCGCAACACGCTGTGGCTATGTTGCCATCGTCGGCCGCCCCAACGTGGGCAAGTCCACGCTGCTCAACCACATTCTCGGCCAGAAGCTTGCGATCACTTCGCGCAAGCCGCAGACCACCCGCCACAACATGCTGGGCATCAAGACCGAAGGCAGCGTGCAGGCGGTCTATGTCGACACCCCGGGCATGCACAAAGGCGGCGAGAAAGCCCTCAACCGTTACATGAACAAAACCGCGTCGGCGGCGCTGAAAGACGTCGACGTAGTGATCTTCGTGGTCGACCGCACCAAATGGACCGATGAAGACCAGATGGTGCTCGAGCGCGTGCAGTACGTCACCGGCCCTTTGATCGTCGCGCTGAACAAGACCGACCGCATCGAAGACAAAGCCGAGCTGATGCCGCACCTGACCTGGCTGCAGGAACAACTGCCCAATGCCCAGATCATGCCGATCTCGGCCCAGCACGGGCACAACCTTGAAGCCCTGGAGCGCGTGATTGCCGGCTACCTGCCAGAGAACGAGCACTTCTTCCCGGAAGACCAGATCACCGACCGCAGCAGCCGTTTCCTCGCCGCCGAACTGGTGCGTGAGAAAATCATGCGCCAGATGGGGGCCGAGCTGCCGTACCAGATCACCGTCGAAATCGAAGAGTTCAAGCAGCAGGGCAAGACCTTGCACATCCATGCGCTGATCCTGGTCGAACGCGATGGCCAGAAGAAGATCATCATTGGCGACAAGGGCGAGCGCATCAAGCGTATCGGCACCGAGGCGCGAAAGGACATGGAGTTGCTGTTCGACTCCAAGATCATGCTCAACCTGTGGGTGAAGGTGAAGGGTGGCTGGTCCGATGATGAGCGTGCGCTGCGCTCCCTGGGCTACGGCGACCTCTAAGCACACCGCAGGACAAAAATGTGGGAGCGGGCTTGCTCGCGAATGCGGTGGATCAG
>JAFHKH010000141.1 GCA_016937595.1 Pseudomonas cedrina subsp. fulgida
TGCTCGGCGAGCATGCGCTGTTTGAGGGCGAGCTGTTCGGCATGGGGCAAATGCTGCACGCTGCAGCCACCGCAGCGGCCGAAGTGCGCACAGGGCGCCGGGCGACGCAATTGGCTGGCCTTGAACACCCGCTCGGTGCGCGCCTCGACGATTTTGCCGTGGGTGCCCAGCACCCGTGCTTCCACCTCTTCGCCGGCCAGAGCGCCATTCACAAACCAGGTGCGCCCTTCAAAGAACACGATGCCGCGACCGTCGTTGGCCAGGCGCTCGATGCTCAGGCGTTGCTTCTTGCCCACCGGAATCTGCGGGGCCCGGCTGCCGCCCGTCGGTTGGAAGCGCAAGCCTCTCTCGTGCTTGGCCATCAGTTGGGTTCGTCGAAGATGCCGGTCGACAGGTAACGGTCGCCTCGGTCACAGATGATCGCGACGATCACCGCGTTTTCCACTTCTTGGGACAGGCGCAACATACCGGCCACGGCGCCACCGGACGACACGCCGCAGAAGATGCCTTCTTCACGGGCCAGTCGACGGGTGGTGTCTTCGGCTTCGCGCTGGGCCATGTCGATGATGCGGTCCACGCGGGTCGCGTTGTAGATCCTGGGCAGATACTCTTCGGGCCAACGGCGAATACCGGGGATGGCCGCGCCTTCCATCGGTTGCAGGCCGACGATCTGGATCGCCGGATTCTGCTCCTTGAGGTAGCGCGAATTGCCCATGATGGTGCCGGTGGTGCCCATCGAACTGACGAAATGGGTGATGGTGCCCTGGGTCTGGCGCCAGATCTCCGGGCCGGTACTGGTGTAGTGCGCCTCGGGGTTATCGCCGTTGGCGAACTGGTCCAGCACCTGGCCACGGCCTTCGGCGGCCATGCGCTCGGCAAGGTCGCGCGCGCCCTCCATGCCCTGTTCCTGGGTGACCAGAATCAACTGCGCGCCGTAGGCCGTCATCGCGGCCTTGCGCTCGGCGCTGGAGTTGTCGGGCATGATCAGGATCATCTTGTAGCCCTTGATCGCCGCGGCCATGGCCAGGGCGATCCCGGTGTTGCCCGAGGTGGCTTCGATCAGGGTGTCGCCAGGCTTGATCTGCCCGCGCAATTCGGCGCGGGTGATCATCGACAAGGCTGGGCGGTCTTTCACCGACCCGGCCGGGTTGTTGCCTTCAAGCTTGAGCAACAGGGTATTGCTGGTTTCACCCGCCATGCGTTGCAAGCGGACCAGGGGCGTGTTGCCGACGCAATCGGCGATTGTGGGGTACTGCAAGGTCATGGCGTATTCGCAATCCAGACTGCGGGGGGCACATCATACCGGGAAAGGCCGGCAGGCCATATCACGCAAAGTGCGGTGCTTATGGCTTAAAGATATAAGCGCGCCTTCAGGCCATGGCGAAAGCGCTCCACTCCCTCTCATTGAGTTCTTCCATCAGACTCATCTCGGCGCGCTGACAGGGCAACCGCACAGCCTCCACCGCGCGTTTGTATTGATTGATGTTGATGCGTCCCGCCAACAGTTCGTTGGCGCGACCTCCCGCGCGCGCTCGTAACGGTTGCGAACAGCGGCAAAACGCGCGGCATGCTTGCGCTCCAGGAACGCCCGCCAATAATCGATTTCCAGAAGGTCCTGAGCCCAGTCAATCTCCTCGTCAACCACCAGCCTGTGCATTTGATCCAGCGATTGCGCGGTGAGCCCCGCTGTCGGCGGATCAAAATGCCCTGCCAAGGCAAGGGGAAGCCCGAGTGAAGGGCCCAGCGCCACGCGATACGCCAGCAGTCGCGCGCACAGCTCTCGGCTATTGCGACCCGGCTCCCACCGTCGAACCCGGTAGGTCAGCGCGCCCAGCCGGCACCGGGCCTGGTAGTAATGCAGAAAGTCCTTGGCGCGATAGACGTCGGGCTGCGCCAGCATCTGCCAAGGACGAAGATGCAACGCCAGGTTGTTGAGATCCAGCAGCGCGCCGTCGACCCCGCCGTCCAGATGGGCAAATCGAAAGCCCAACAGCAAGCTTTCCAGGTGTTCGTTATGAACAGCGCTATCGATCATCTGCCAGACCTGACGGGTAATGTCTTCGCGCAACCGCACGAACGCCTGGCTTGTCAGCCTGGGATCGGAATCTATCCTGCCCAGCAGGCTGAAAAACGCCTCGGCCTGGGGCTTGGTATTCAACGCTGACCAGTTATCCCGCAGCCGCGCGACGTCACTGAGCGGCATCACGGCCAGCCATCGCGCTATCGACGCACGCATCAGCCGTTGCGGGTCCAAACCGAAATTGACATCGACATGCCCCGGGCGCCGTCGATAATCGCTGAGCATTTGCAGGGTTTGCGTGGAGAGGGGATTACCGTGCAGGTCCAGCGCGCGGTAAATACTCTCGTTGATATACAGGTCAGCGCGGCTCAATGCCTTGATCTGATTGTCGCGTACATCGAACGTACGCAACGTTTGCAGGGTCACCGCACCTCGTGGGAGGGCGTCGATAAAGGTGCTCCTCAAGCGCAGCACCCGCAGGTTTCCAAGCCGGTATAGATTCAATCGGGTGCCGGCCCCCAATGGGTTGAACGAAAGATCGAGCTCGGCAAGCGTCGTCAGACCTGCCAGGTACATCACTTCACGCAGATCGAGTCTGATGCGATTGTCGGCCAATTCGAGCCGTTCCAGAGAGGGGAGCAGGTCCAGGCCATCGGGCAATTTCGTTAGTTGATTCGCGCCTAGCGACACTTCGCGCACATTAGAAAACGGCCTCAGGAATGGGGCTCGCAATCGGGTAAGACGGTTGCGCGCGAGCTTCACCGATGTGACGTGCCCGAAGTAGGCCGGCAGTTCCGGCAGGTCACTCAACGCCAATCCGCTGAGATCCAGTTGATGGCCCCCGCCAGGCAAGAAAGTCTCCTGGCGCCAGCAGCGTCTAAACTGTACAACCGCCCTTTGCCGGCTGTCAGCCTCGGCGCGGCTGCCCTGGCGCTGCCATTGGTCGAGGGCACGGTACAAGGCGTCCCGTTCTTGAAACTTCGCGTCAATCGCCGCCTTCCAGTCTGAGAGGGAGTCGCTGATAGCCCTGAGCATGTGCTCGATGTTTTTGGGCGACTTGACCGGATACAGCAGCCTCATCCTTTCCACCTGCTCACTTTCCTCGGGCGGCAAATAGCGCTCGCCGCTCAGTGGGTAACCGATGCGCCCGTCTGCCAGGCGCGCTGGCGGGTTGAACCAGGGCTGGCGATCCTTCATATGCAGGAGGGCTCGAATGCGGGCCCTGTCAGCGGTTGCCCGTTCGGCGAGCTTCAACATCAGCGCCTCCTCTGCACCGACGTCGTGTAGCCGAGCCCCTGCCGTTGAGCCTCGGGCAACGCTTGCAATATCAACGTCAGCAGAGCGCCATCCTGCGCTTTCAGTCTCCGTTTGATCGGTGCATCGACAGCACCAATGCTGTCGACGGTCATCCCGTCGACCTCGATTTCAATCCGTACACCGGCTGGCCATCCAGGCATCGCCGCGAGCGTATGCAGGAGCAAGCGATCACTGTCGGCGTTACGCGCAGACGGCCAATACAGGCCTTCGCACGCCCGGTTGATTCGCACGTCGTGACTGAGCCAGCGCGCCTCCTGCGCAAGCCGCAAGGGCACGCGTCCGGCCTCCAGGCTCTGACGCTCGGCCGCAGAGGCGTGCTGCAGCATGTCTTCGGCCATGACCGCGGGAAGGCTGGAAAAATCACGCTGGATCACTTGCGCCAGAGGATCGATGGAACGTTGAGAACGCGCCGGCTCGGTAAACCGCTGCACCGCATCGAGCAGTTGGACCGGCATTGGCTCGTTGCGCACATGCACGCGACGCAGGATGTCCGGGGTCACGTCGCTGATCACCATCAACGGGTCGATGCTCCGTGGGGTTAGCCCGCGCACTCGAGGCCCAAGGCGACAGAACGGCTTTTGCCCCTCCCAGCTCAGCGGGTTTTCCCATTCGTGTCGCCAGCGCCGGCGCCGTTGTGGATCAGGGTGGGCGCATAAGCGTCTTGCAGTGCAGGGTGCTGGATGCGCCAGGGAGCATCCGCGATCTGGAAGAAATGCCCCTCCAGAAACAGCAAACGCAACGCGCCTTGATGATAGAGACCCTGGGCATCCGGCAGGCCCGGAGGGGTGCCCGTTTCAATAGCGTAATCGGCGATCTGTCGACCGCGCAGATAAAAACTGCCGTCCGCCGCACGCTGGCGCAACATCGCGTCACCCACCCGGTCACACAGGTCGGTGTGCGCCTGGCCGTCACGCAATGTGAGCAAGGCGCGCTCACGGGCGCAAAGCTGCCGGATCACGGCGAGCTGGAAGCTGTCGGCGCCCTCCTCTATCGGGCCCTTGCGAGCCTCGCGATGATAGAACGGTGCGAACCGGCCCTGGCCATGATCCAGCACCACCACCGTGCGGTCGGTGGCGCCGCGCGTGAGGTACGGCGTGGCACGCTCTGCCGCCGCCACGACCAGCGCCTGGCCGATGCCGTCCAGCAGCACGCCACGGGTGACTTCCCGGGTCCAGGCCTGGGCTTGCGGGTTGAACTGGCGCGGGTGGAACACGCCATCGATCAGCGCTTCACGCCGCGCCAACTGCCTCGCTGCGCGCAGGTCCAGATACAGGGCTTCGGGTTGCAGGTCCGAGCGCAGCAATTGCTCCTGCTGGTGGGCCGACAGCGGATGCCGGGGCGAGCACTTCCACCAGCCGCGCCAGGCTCAGGTAGGGATGCAGCCTGTGCAGTTTTTCAATCACCGTTGGCAGCGCCTGTTCGCGGCTTGTGAGTTCGGCGAGCAACGGCTTGACCTGGGGATCGGCGACCACGCCTCGGGGCAACTCGGCAAACCGCGTCAGCGCATCAAAGAGCGCGCCGCGCACGGCGCTCGCCTGATCGGCCAGCAACCGGCGCAGTTGCCTTGTGCGGCTTTGCAGCGTGGCTGCCGTTTCGCCGAACAGAAAGCTTGACGGCAGCAACGCCAGGACCGCCGTGGGAAGATAATCGGTGACGCGACGCGGGTTGGAATAGGCAAATTGATGGTTCTCCAGCAACGTCACCTCAAGCGTTCGCACCGTGCCCATCCCTGGCCCCCGGCTATAGCAGCGCAATAACTCGCCGCCTGGGCTCTGGATACGCAAGGAAGTGTCCTGCGGCCACCCCGCTACCTGGGTGAGCAGGGGCCCCAAGGCGTGGAAGGCGCCCAGGGGCGGCCGCTCATGGGCCTCGGGATTGGCGATCCAGTCGATCAGCCGGTCGGCGTTGAAGCGCTGCGCCGCTTCGACCAGGGCCGCCGATGGCCGAGCGCCGTCCCACACCTGACTCAACGCGGTCGTTGACGTGTCGCTGCTCTTGAGCACCACCGCAAGATCGCGCGCGGGCGCAGCGCTGTTGCCGAGCATTCTTTGCAGCTTACGGCTGTCAGTCAGCGGCGCGGCATCGGCGCGGTACTGTTGTGACAGGCGCCGATACAAACCCTGGTGCCGACGCCGTACGGTCAGGGCCAGACGTGTGTGCAAGCGACTGCTGATCAGCAGGTCGGCCAGGTCGACAAAGGTTTGCAGCGCTTCGCCACTGTGCCCCTGGCTCACAACGACACCGGCGTCGGCCAAGCCTTTGGCGAGCACGGCAAACATTGCCACCTGCCGGACCCGACCCAGCCCCCTGAGCGCACCCGGCGCCGGGATCAGCAACAGCTCGATAATTTCATTGAACAGCGTCTGGAAGAACTCTATCAGCGTCGGCATCAGGCCCGGCGTCTGATGGGCCAATGCCTGCAGGTTGCTGCGACAGCGTTGAAGGTAGATGTCGTACAGGCTGTCCACCGGCGCCCGATTGACAAGCTGGCGCTGATAACCGATTTTTTCCAGCGGGGTCAGCGTCGGCAGGTGCCGCGACAAGTCGAACAAGAACTCGGCAAACAGGTTCAGTCCCGGCGGTTTAGGCGTACTTTGGGTGATGCGCTTGAGCCGTGCGCAATCGCTTAACGCCAGGCTTTTATACAGCCAATCCACGTGACCGCGTTGAAAGGCGCCGTGAAAGGCCACGTAAAACTCGCGCGCGGCTTCGGTGGCATGGGTGTGATGCCTGAGGGTCCCGCCGGGACGATTGGGGAAATAACTGAACACCCCTGGGCATCCCTCAATGGAGAAGATCACGTGAGGAATACTCAGGTAATCGCCTTTGGGCTTGCCCTTGTAGAGTCCCATGAAGCCCAGGTCCTGGGGCAGCCAACCGGTGCTGTCGGCACCGTCGGAAATGAACAACTGCATTTCCTCGGTTTTGCCCCAGGGCACTTCGCCGTTCTGCGCGCGCTGCAACCAGCGATATTTATCCAGGTCGACCCGACTGAGCGCGACGTTATTGAGCGCTTCGACTTGGGCGAACTCGAACTCGGCGCGGGCGAACCCCATCAACCGGGCGCCCAATTCGGACGCAGGGCGCAGCGCACGTTCCAGGGCCTGACGCAGTTGCGAGCCGAGATTCAGACGTCGCACCAGGTCGATGAATGCGCCGGCGCTGGCCTTGATAGGCGTGTCCAGATAGCTGGCCTCTTTGAGCCCGGTATTGCCTGGATAGCTCCACCCGGTGAGGCCGCCGTAGTTCATGCAGGCGGCTTCCCACAATGTCAGGCTGGCGACAGCAATCTGATCGCCGCTCTCGGCGCGGCGCACTCGGTTGGCGGGCTTGAGGTAACGGGTATGGATATGCGCGAGCTTGGGGTCGATATCCTGGCCAGTCAGGCTCTTGAGCCCTTCTCGCAACGAGGCAAGGGCTTGCTGCTCAAAGGTGTTGGCCAGTTGTTCGATGGCGGCCTCCAGGTCCGACTGGGCCTGAATGTGGGCTTTTTGCAGGCGCACGAAATCGCTTTTTTCGGTGCCTTCAAGCCCGCTGAGAAACCTGTCGAAGCGCTCGCGCACGCCATCGAGGACCTGTAATCCAGCCCATTCATCGCGTGGCAGCAAAGGCCCCTGGGCCAATTCATGCAACGGGTCTTGCGGTAGTGGGGTAGCACGTTGCTCTGGCATCTTCATCCCCTGTGGGGTCTGGTGAAAATGCCCAGCCTACTCAGCCGTCAGCGGTGCCTTCGGTAGTTATGTAACGTCGCCATGATTACGTTGGAAGACCTCTTCGCCCATCGCCGCAATCTGCCCCTCGATCAAGGCTTCAAACGGTGCAAGTAGAGGTTCGAATGACGTCGGCGCTTCCAGCACTTGCAGGGCCTGCACAATCGCTTCCAGCGTCGACAACGCTCCAGGCCCCGGCGCCTTGCGCAGGCGATAACGGGACACGGCGCCTGGGGCCAGGCTCACCCGTGGCAACGCGGCCAGCAACGGGTTGAGGTGCAGGAGTTTGCGCGCCTTACGCCAAGTGCCATCGGGCACTACCAGTAACAGCGGTGCGTCGCTGGGTGCGTAGGCTTGCAACGCCTGGGCGTCGTCGGCGGGGAACAGCAGTCGCGCCTGGTAGCCGGGCGGGTTCAATAAGGCCTGAAGGTCGTCGAACACCTCGCCTACCACTAACTGCGCGTTGACCAACCCCAGCGCCGCCAATCGCGCCGTATTGAGGGCGTGACCGACCTCGCTGGGATGTTGCAACAGCAGCACGCGGGTGCGGCTGTCGAGGCTGGGGATCAGCGCGCACAGGCAATGGGTTGCGGGCCGCAGGCAGCGGGGGCATTGGGGTCTGGACATGGGTTTTCAGGCCTGGTTGAGCTGGGCTTTGAGCAAGTCGCGGAAGGTCTGGATCAGCGGTTCGCGGCTGCGGCCACGGCGCATGATCATCGAAAACGGCGCCTGGTAGCCGAAGGTCGCCGGCAGCAGCACGCGCAGGTCGCCCTTGTCGGCCAGGCCTGGGCGTAATGCTCGGGCAGGTAGCCGATGT